>NZ_DBHD01000040.1:0-3237 GCF_002296025.1 Microbacterium sp. UBA837 | reverse complement strand
CTTCAGGACGCTCAGCTACTTCGACGGCGTCTCGATGGCACGCCGTGCGAGTGCACCGGGGCTCTTCTCGGTCGCACTCATGGACTTCACCTGCCCACCCTCGACGGTGTATGCGGCCTTCAACGCGTTCGCTCACGAAACCAAGCGCATCGTGGCCTACGAGTTCAACGACCACGAGGGCGGCGGTGCGCACCAGTGGACCCAGCAGGCCGCGTTCCTCGCTGAACTGGGCATCCAGTGAGCTCTCGCACCGCTGCCGTCGTCGCGATCGACGCCGGCCAGACCGGCATGAAGGTGCGCGTGCGCACTGACCAATCCGTCGGTGAGGCCCTGCTGCCGGGCGTTCGCACCGACCAGCCGGTGCTCCCGCAGATCGGTCTGGCGGCGCGACAGATCGCGGACGAGTTCGACCTCGACATCCGTCACCTCGCGGCGGGAGTTTCGGGCCTTACCGACGGCGAAACGACTCCGGCTGCTGTCGCGGCGCTGGTGCGCAGCGCCGGGGCCGCACACGCCGTCGTCGCGCATGATGCGACGACCTCCTACCTCGGCGCCCGCGGCACCGCGCACGGTGCCGTCGTCGCGGCGGGAACGGGGGTCGTGACTCTCGGTGTCGGCCCCGGCGGCGCCGCGCGCGTCGACGGCTGGGGCTACCTCATGGGAGACGCCGGCAGCGGCTTTTGGCTCGGACGCGAAGCGCTGGTCGCCGCGATGCGCGACCACGATGGTCGAGGCACAGCGACGGCGCTCACGGATGCCGTCCGCGGGCGTTGGCCAGATCTCGAGCAGGCCTACATCGATCTGCAGGCAGACCCCGCCCGGGTGAGCATCGTCGCGTCCTTCGCGGCCGAGGTCGCACGGGCAGGCGCGGACGGGGATGCGGTGGCTCTCGACATCCTGCGCCGTGCCGGGGACCTGCTGGCAGAGAGCGCGCTCACGGCGCTGCGTCGCGTCGACGCCGAACCGGCGGTGTGCGCGATCGGCGGGGTCTTCCGTTCCGAGGCGCTGCGCGAGGAGTTCACGCGGGCGCTGGTGAATGGGCGACCGGATGCGCGGCTCGTGGAGCCCGCCGGGATCGGCATCGACGGCGTCGAGGCCCTCATCGACCTGCCCGCCGATCACCCGCTCGCACCCCTGACCTGGTCAGCCCGCGCCTAGCTCCCAGCCCCATCGCGTCCAAACCCTTTCGTTCGGTCGCGCCCTGATGCGGGTGTGATGCACCTCGCCCCGCAAAACAGCGCGACCGAAATCTGTGAGACCGAAGCCTGCCAGACGCGGCGGATGCCTGCGAGGAATGCGTGCGACGCACCCGAAGAAGTGCTTCGGTCGCGAGCGCGGATGCCGCGACGGATACCGGAAACGACTCGGGCCACCCCGCGAGAGCGGAAGCGGCCCGGGTCGAGATGGAGTCCGGCTCAGCGCAGCGCGTCGATGACGGCGTTGAAGGTCGCTGACGGTCGCATGACCTCGTTGACCAGTTCGCCGTTCGGGCGGTAGTAGCCACCGATCTCGACCGGCGACCCCTGCGCTCCGTTGAGCTCCGCGACGATCGTCGCCTCCTCAGCAGTGAGCTTCTCGGCAACCGGCGCGAAGATCGCCGCAAGTTCGGCATCGTCTGTCTGCTTGGCCAGCTCCTGCACCCAGTAGAGGGCGAGGTAGAAGTGGCTGCCGCGGTTGTCGATGGTGCCCAGCGCACGACCCGGAGACTTGTCGTTCTCGAGGAAGGTGCCCGTGGCGGCATCCAGTGTGTCGGCGAGGATCTTGGCCCGCGCGTTGCCGGTCGTGTCGGCGAGGTGCTCGAGGGATGCCGCGAGCGCGAAGAACTCGCCGAGCGAATCCCAGCGCAGGTAGTTCTCGCTCAGCAGCTGCTGCACGTGCTTCGGGGCAGAACCACCCGCACCCGTCTCGAACAGCCCACCGCCGGCAAGCAGCGGCACGATCGAGAGCATCTTGGCGCTCGTGCCAACCTCGAGGATCGGGAACAGGTCGGTGAGGTAATCGCGCAGCACGTTGCCGGTGACCGAGATCGTGTCCAGGCCGTGGCGCATGCGCGCGAGGGTGTACCGGGTCGCTTCCTCGGGCGAGAGGATGCTGATCTGCACGCCCTTGGTATCGAGCAGCGCGAGCCCCTGGTGCACCTTGGCGATCAGCTGGGCGTCGTGCGAGCGGTTCACGTCGAGCCAGAACACGGCAGGAACACCGGTCGCGCGGGCACGGGTGACGGCGAGCTTGACCCAATCCATGACCGCGATGTGCTTGGTCTGCGTCGCGCGCCAGATGTCGCCCGCGCCGACCTCGTGCTCGAGCAGAACCTCACCCGACGAGTCCAGCACCTGAACCACGCCCGGTGCGGCGATCTCGAACGTCTTGTCGTGGCTGCCGTACTCTTCGGCGGCCTGGGCCATGAGGCCGACGTTGGGAACCGTGCCGATGGTCGTGGGGTCGAGCGGGCCGTTCGCGATGACGTCATCGATCACGGCCTGGTAGACGCCGGCGTAGGAGGAGTCCGGGATCACGGCGAGCGTGTCATCCTCACCGCCGTCGACTCCCCAGAGCTTGCCGCCGTTGCGGACCAGGGCAGGCATGGATGCATCGACGATGACGTCCGAGGGAACGTGCAGGTTCGTAATGCCCTTGTCGGAGTTGACGTACGAGAGCCGGGGGCCGCGCTCCAGGTCGGCGTCGATCGCCGCAGCGATCTCGTCGCCGCCCTCGACCGACGGCAGACCCGCGAGGATCGACCCGAGTCCGTTGTTCGGTGTGAGGCCCGCTGCCGCGAGCTTGTCGCCGTAGCGCTCGAAGACATCAGCGAAGTACGTCTTCACGACATGACCGAAGATGATCGGGTCGCTGACTTTCATCATCGTGGCCTTCAGGTGCACGGAGTACAGCACGTCCTCCGCGGATGCCTCGGCCAACGTTTCGGCAAGGAAGGCATCGAGGGCGGATGCCGAAAGGAAGGTCGCATCGATGATCTCGCGCGGAAGGACCTTCAGTCCCTCCTTGAGCACCGTGACGGCGCCGTCAGTGGCGACATGACGGATGGAGAGCACGTCGTCGTGTGCTGCGACCCACGACTTCTCGTTGCTCTTGAAGTCGTCGTGACCCATCGTCGCGACCCGGGTCTTCGAGCCCTCCGGGAAGGGCTTGTTGCGGTGCGGGTGCTTGCGCGCATAGTTCTTGACCGACAGCGGCGCTCGGCGGTCACTGTTGCCCTCGCGCAGGACGGGGTTGACT
>NZ_DBHD01000181.1:0-13236 GCF_002296025.1 Microbacterium sp. UBA837 | reverse complement strand
TCGACACGTAGTCGTAGACGACAGTCGTGTTGGTGGCAGTGAGGTCGATGTCGTGATCGGTGGTGTTGTAGACCTCGACGTACTCCCAGCGATCGGTGCCCTCGTTGTCGGGTGCGAACTCGGTCACAATCAGGTCGCGGGGGGCGATCTCGACGACGGGCTCGGGCTCCTCGGCGATGAGCGCCTCGGGAACGACGACGCCCGGGCTGGGCTCTGCAAGGGTCGACAGGACCGCCGCAGAGGTCCCGGATGCCGCAACCTGGAAGTGCACGCTCAGGTCGGTGCCGGCACCACCGACGGGGACGAAGGCGCGCGAGACCTCGGCATCCGCGACGCTCAGCCGAACTCCGCGACCGCCCCCATTTGCCATCCCGGACTGGCCGGTGACGCGGACGACGTCGTAGTCGGTCTGGGGCTGGGTCGCGGCGAAGTGGGAGCGGAAGTCGTCGACGGTCTTGGCGAAGCTGTCGACGGTCGAGGTGGTGTAGCTCAGCCAGAGCACGAGCGTCTCGCCCGCGTCGATGACGGTTCCGGGCTCGACGGTCAGCGGCACGTCCGAGGACCTGTCGTCGCTGTCTGCGTAGATGTACGACAGTCCGACACTGTCGGCATCCAGGTCGACCGCTTCGGTGCCCAAGTTGTGGACCTCGATGAACTCGAAATCGTCATAGCCCACGTTGTCGGGAGCGATCTCGGTGATCAGGAGGTGCGGTGTCTCCGACGCCGCTGCGGCCGGTGCGGCAACCACCAGGGGTGTGGCCAGAATCGCGGTTGCGGTGAGGAGAGAGAACGGACGGAACAGGCGCGCAGGCGTGGAGAGAGACATCAACAGCTTTCGTCTGGAGCAAACCCTGCGAACCTACGAGGCCGATGTGGCCACTGGCGACGCCGAGGTGAACACACCGTGACAGGCGGATGAGCAGTCGGTGCCCCCGCGATTCGCTCCCCGACCGGCGCCGTCTCCAGCCGCCGGGTCAGTCGCGCAGCGCGGCGAATCTCTCGTCGTAGACGGGCCGCAGCTGGGCGAATCGCGCGTCCCACGCGGCGTCGTCGACGAGGACGGCATCGGGCGCTGCCAGCCCCTGCGCCAAGAGCTCGAGATAGGTCTGCCACCCGGCCCCGTAGAGGATTGACTGGATGCCGTGATGCGAAAGCGTCAGGCGGGTTCCCGCGGCGTCGGGTGCGAGGCTCACCGTGAGCTCGGTGGGGTCCTCACCCACGGCGTGCCAGGTGGTGGTGAAGCTCTGCGGCGGCGTGCAGGCCGTGACGACTCCTCGGCACCATACCTCGCCGTCTGATCCGAGCACCTCCCACGCACCGCCCTCGCGCAGATCGCCGCGGTAGGTCGCCATCCACCGCGACAGCCGCTCGGCGGTCGTGACTGCCGACCACAGGTCGTCGATGTCGGTCGCATAGACCTCGGAGTACTCGAGGTGGTACCGGTCGCCGTCGCGCGTGATCCGTGGAGCGCCGAGGGTCATGATGCCTCCTGGTCGGGAGTGATGGGAATGCCGGATGCCGCTGACAGGCGAGGCTCGGCAGCGGCCTCGCCGCGTCGCCGCGCCGACCTGCCGCGCGCGATCTCGGTGTGCAGGGCGTCGAGACGTTGGGAAAGGGGTGCGCGCAGCCGGTCGAGGTACGTCGCAGCAGCGTCGAGGCCGTCGGCGCGAAGGTGATAGATCCGCCGGGCGCCATCGATCTCGGCATCCGCGAAGCCGTTCTCACGCAGCAGTCTCAGGTGCCGCGAGATGGCGGGCTGGCTGATGGCGAACTCGCCGCCGACCAGGTCAACGAGCACACCTGCGGGCTGCGGGCCGTGGGCCGCAGCGCGGAGCATCCGATAGAAGCGGCAGTATTCGACCGAAGCCTCGAGTCGGGACTACTCGACCGTGACGGACTTCGCGAGGTTGCGCGGCTGGTCGACGTCGAGCCCCTTGGCCGTGGCAAGGCCCATCGCGAAGATGTGCAGCGGCACGACGGCAAGCAGCGGCTCGAACAGCGGGTCTGCCAGCGGGATGCGCAGCACCTCGTCGGCGTAGGGCAGCACGGCGGCATCCCCCTCTTCGGCGACCGCGATGATGCGGGCACCGCGAGCGCGGATCTCCTGGATGTTGGAGACCACCTTCGAGTGCAGCAGCGGTGAGTGCCGCGGCGAGGGGACGATCACGAAGACCGGCTGTCCGGGCTCGATGAGGGCGATGGGGCCGTGCTTGAGCTCGCCGGCCGCGAAGCCCTCGGCGTGGATGTAGGAGATCTCCTTGAGCTTGAGAGCCCCTTCGAGCGCGATCGGATAGCCCACGTGGCGACCGAGGAAAAGCACCGACTGGGTGTCGCCCATCCACCGCGCGAACTGCTCGATGTGCTCCTGCTCGCCCTCGAGGACCCGCGCGATCTTCTCGGGAACACCCTCGAGTTCGAGGACCTGCTGGCGGATCTCGGTGTCGCTGAGGGTTCCGCGCACGTGCGAGATGTGCAGTGCAAGCAGGTAGAGCGCCGTGATCTGCGCGACGAACGCCTTGGTCGAAGCGACAGCGACCTCGGGCCCCGCGTGCGTGTAGACGATCGCATCCGACTCGCGCGGGATCGTCGCCCCCTGCGTGTTGCAGATCGACAGGGTCTTGGCGCCGCGCTCGCGCGCGTACTTGACTGCCATGAGGGTGTCCATCGTCTCGCCGGACTGGCTGATCGAGACGACGAGAGTGTCAGCCCCGATCACGGGGTCGCGGTAGCGGAACTCATGAGCCAGCTCGACATCGGCGGGCACCCGCGCCCACTGCTCGATCGCGTACTTGCCGACCATGCCCGCGTAGGCCGCGGTGCCGCAGGCCACCACGATCACGCGATTGATTCCGGCGAACAGGTCGTCGAGGCCATCGAGTTCGGGGATCGATACGACCCCGTCACGGATGCGTCCCCGCACCGTGTTCGCGACAGCCTCGGGCTCCTCCGACACCTCCTTGGCCATGAACGACGACCAACCGCCCTTGTCGGCGGCTGCGGCATCCCACAGCACCTCGAACGGCTCGACGCCGACCGGGTTGCCGTCGAAGTCCGTCACCTCGACCCCGTCGGGGGTGATGGCGACGATCTCGTCCTGCCCGATCGCGAGAGCCTGACGGGTGTGCTCGACGAAGGCTGCGACGTCGGAGGCGAGGAAGTTCTCGCCCTCGCCGAGTCCGATCACCAGGGGCGAGTTGCGGCGGGCGCCGACGACGAGGCCCGGGTTGTCGCGGTGCATCGCGAGGAGGGTGAAGGCGCCGTCGAGGCGGCGGACGACCGACCGGAACGCGGCGACGAGGTCGCCGCCGTGCGCGCGATACTCGCGTCCCAGCAGCACCGCCGCGACCTCGGTGTCGGTCTCGCTGCGGAACTCGTAACCCTCTTCGCGCAACTCGTTCTTGATCGCGGCGAAGTTCTCGATGATGCCGTTGTGGATCAGCGCGAGCTTGTCGTCGTCTGCAAGGTGCGGGTGGGCGTTGGCATCCGTGGGGCCACCGTGGGTCGCCCAGCGCGTGTGCCCGATGCCCGTCGTGCCCGCGGGGAGCGGATGCTCGGCGAGGTCATCGCGCAAGACACCGAGCTTGCCCGCCCGCTTGCGCATCCCGAGGTGGCCGTCGCCGTCGATGACGGCAATGCCCGCCGAGTCGTAGCCGCGGTACTCCAGGCGCGACAGTCCAGCAATGAGGATGGGCTGACTCTCACGCGGCCCGACATATCCGACGATTCCACACATTCCACACATGCTACGGGTCGCGGATGCGCTCATCCTGCGCCGCCGCCGGGAATACGCGACGGTGCTATCTGCGGGACGCCCCAGCGTCGCGACGGTGCTATCTGCGGGACGCCCCCAGCGTCGCGGCGGTGCTGTCTGCGGGACGCCCCGAGCGTCGCGACAGCACTACCCGCGGGACGCCCCAGCGTCGCGACAGCACTACCCGCGGGACGCCCCGAGCGTCGCGACGATATCCCGGACGACGTCGTCGTTCTCGAACAGGCGATCGTGCGCGCACGGCCCTGCGAGCGGCGGGATACCACCGAATCGCTCGGTGAGATCGCCGAAGTCCGCCGACCCGACGGTGGTCGTGAGGTCGACGGTCACCTCACAGCGGGCGATGAAGCTGGAGTCGGCATCCGCCGTCGCTGAAGTGACCTCCACGATGCCGTCCCCCGCCTCGAACACCTGGTCAAGCGCGGGTGCGAGATCCAGACCGAACACGCCAGCTGCGTCGCGCAGAGCCGTGAAGATCTCTGGGGGCACGAGTCCCGCCGTCAGGTGGATGCGATAGTCGCCGGCGATTGCGTGCACGTTCAGACTGCTCGGCCACTCAGGCACACTCGAGAGCTCGGCCGAACCCGCTCGAAGCGCCTGGCCGCCGTCACCAGCGACGGCGAAGACAGTCCGGACGCTGGGCGGGATGTCGCACCCGACGCGAGCATCCGACTCCATCTCACGGTTGCAGATCCCGACGATCGCGGGCAAGGCGATCTGAGCGATGACCGACGCCGACGAGAACAGGGACTCTGTCGCATCGCCGAGCACCGACACCACTGACGCGACCTCGGACCCCTCGTTCGGGGTCGCGACGGTGATGACCTGACCGACGTGCGAGGCTACGCCCTCGTTCGATCCCCCGAGGGCGTAGCGAAGCGCGAGCCCTCCCATCGAATGCGCGACGATGTCAACGGTGTCGCCTGACGCCTCGGCGAGACACTCGATCGCTCCGGCGAGCGCGGGTGCGGTCGCCGTGTGCCCGACCCACAGTGCGGCCACGGAGGAGTAGTCGAAGGCGAACACTGACGTGTCGGGAAGCTCCGATAGGCGCTCTTGCAGCGAGCGCAGATCGACGGCGGGGTCGCCGCCCGATGACCACTCGACCGGCCGAGAGAACGGCGAATTGGCGATACCCGTGCTCGTCGTGACCGGTCTCGGTCCCGCCTCCGACTCCGGCATGGCGGTGCTGAGCCACCCGTGCACGAGCAGGACGGGGTTTTGCACCGGGTCCTCGTCGGAGCCGGTGAGTCGCACGAGGTGGGGCGACACTCCGGCGAGGCAGGATGCCGCATTCGTCGCGCCGCCGGCGGTCGATGCGGCGGGTTCGGAGGTCACAAAACGCGAGACGGATGCCCCAGAATCGACCACGTCGCCGGGCGAAGCCGAAGCGACCGCGGGTACGCCGATCAGCGCCCCTGCCGCAATCGCCGACAGGAACGTCACGCCGAAGAAGCGCCCACGCCCGTTAGGGAGCAGAGCTTTCATACGGCCCCCGATGACCACCCCGCATGAAACATCTTTACCATGACGATCGGCGTGTCGCGATATCGGTGAAGCCCTGACCGTGCTGGGACCGCTCCCATGCCCCGCCGGTTGGAGAATCCGCCGATCTGCGCCCCTTTCGGGCGCACAGCGCGCTGCTAGACCTTGCGCAGGAGGACGCGGTCGACGGCGTGATTGGCGGCCTTCTGCAGCACGAGGGTCGCCCGATGTTTGGTGGGCAGGACGTTCTCGATCAGGTTCGGCAGGTTGATCTCGTTCCAGAACCCGAGGGCGGTCTCGACCGCCGTCTCGTCGGTCAGATCGGAGAAGACGTTGAAGAACGAGCCCGGGTCGGCGAAGGCACCGTGTTTGAGAGCGAGGAAGCGGTCGACGAACCACTGCGTGATGTGTTCGGGATCGGCATCCACGTAGATGGAGAAGTCGAACAGGTCGCTGACTGCCACCTCGTTGGGCGAGGGCGGCGGCTGGAGCACGTTCAGTCCCTCGACGATGACGACATCCGGGCGCCGAACCGTGATGACGGCATCCGGAACGATGTCGTACTTCATGTGGGAGTAGAAGGGAGCGCGGACCTCGGGCGCCCCACTCTTGACGTCGGTGAGGAACTGTACGAGCGCGCGCCGGTCGTAGGACTCGGGGAAGCCCTTGCGGTGCATGATGCCGCGGCGCTCGAGCTCCGCGTTGGGGTAGAGGAAGCCGTCGGTGGTCACGAGCTCGACGCGCGGGGTGTCGAGCCAGCGGCTCATGAGCTCGCGCAGCAGGCGCGCGATGGTGGACTTGCCGACGGCGACTGATCCGGCGACGCCGACCACGAACGGGGTGGTCGAGTCGTTTTCCTGCAGGAACGCGCTGGTGTCGGCTCCGATCCGCCGGGTTGCGCCCGCGTACAGGCTCAGGAGGCGACTGAGCGGGAGGTACACCTCGCGCACTTCGTCGAGGTCGAGGCGATCCCCAAGGCCGCGAAGCGACACGATCTCGGTTTCGGTGAGCGGCTGACGCATGTCGGCAGCGAGCCTCGCCCACTCGGGGCGCAGGATCTCACGGTAGAGCTGCGGGTTGAGTTGCTCGCGGGCGTCGAGGGCTGCGGCATCGCTGGGCACGGGGCCATCGTAACCCCCATGCGAGTTGTCCCTCCCTCACGCGAGTTGTCCTTCCCTCAGCCGAGTTGTCCTTCCCTCAGCCGAGTTGTCCTGGATGGCTCACTACACTGTCGCTCGTCGGAGCACGTCGACGCTGTGGTCGCCGCACGAGGAGACGGAGGATGCACGCGTGGACGACGAGTCGATGCTCACTCGAACGCGATGGGCGCGCCGCGGCGCTCTCGGCATCCTGGCGATCATCGCTCTGGTCGCCGTGATCGGGCTTCCCCTGTATGTCTTCCCGGCAGTTCCCGCGGCGCCCAAAGCCGACCTTCTCTATGTGATCGGCCCACCGACTGCGACCCGCATCGCGGATGCCGAGAGCCTGCGCGATCAGGGAATCGCTGACGAGGTCCTGGTGTCAGTGCCGGCATCGGGGCCGGACTCGGCGGATGAACTCGCCTACTGCTGGCGGGCTTATGTGACCTGTCGCACTCCCGACCCGTTCACGACGCGGGGGGAAGCAGCGATGCTCGACGCCTATGCGACCGACGATGAGAGCGTCATCGTGTTGACCTACACGCCGCACGTGCTGCGTACGCGCTACATTTTCGGCGCGTGCGCGGATGCCGACGTCACCGTGATCCCCGTCGACGAGAGCCTGAACCTGTCGCGCTGGATCTACAACTACGCCTATCAGACTGCCGCCTTCGCGAAGGCGTGGATCGTCGGTTGTGCGGCACCGCCCTCCGACGCCCTGCCCTGAGGCCTCGTCTGATGCGCCGGGCCGAACGCAGGCGCGATCGTCATTGGTGGCGCACCTGAGCCACTGGCCACGGCGTTCATCCTGCAATCGGCACGACAACGACCGGGCACGGATGCCTACCCGAGCCACCGATAAGCTGACCCCCGTGCGTCTGGGCGTCCTCGACATCGGCTCCAATACCGTCCATCTTCTCGTCGCCGACGCTCACCCCGGCGGCCGCCCACTCGCCTCCACGAGCCACCGATCCGTGTTGCGCCTCATGAGGTACGTCACGCCCGACGGCGCGATCAGCGAGGAGGGGATCGCCGCGCTCGTGGATGCCGTGTCACAAGCCCGCGTGGTCGCCGAACGCGAGAAGGTCGACGAGTTCCTCGCGACGGCGACCTCCGCGGTGCGCGAGGCCACCAACGGAACCGAGGTGATCGCGCGAATCGAGGCAGCGCTCGGCCAACCGCTCCAGGTTCTCGGGGGCGTTTCGGAGGCCCGGTTCACGTTCCTCGCGGTGCGGCGGTGGTTCGGCTGGTCGGCCGGTCAGATCCTGCTCTTCGATATCGGCGGCGGGTCTCTGGAGATCGCGGCGGGAAGTGACGAGCTCCCGGATGAAGCGGCATCCGTGCCCCTCGGCGCTGGACGCATGACGATCGCCTACCTGCCGGATGACCCGCCCGGCGAGGAGGCCGTCGATCGTCTTCGGACACACGCCCGCCAGACGCTCAAGCCGCTGACCAAGACTTTCGGTGCGCTCCCCCGACCTGATCACACCGTCGGATCCTCCAAGGCGATCCGGTCGCTGGCCAAACTCGTCGGCTACCCGATGCCCGGGTGGTCGGGCAGCGAACGGATGATGCTCCCCCGCGCTGCGCTCGGGTCGTGGATCCCGCGCTTGGCGCGCATTCCGGCATCCGCTCGCCAGGAACTACCCGGAATCACCGCCGATCGGACCTTCCAGATCGTCGCGGGTGCGGTTGTGCTTCACGAGGCGATGCGCGCGATGGATGTCGAAGAGCTCGAAGTGAGCCCGTGGGCCCTGCGCGAGGGCGTGTTGCTCCGGTACATCGAGTCCATGGGCTGGGGCTGAGCACCGGGGCCGGCCGCGACAGTTCGGCACCACCGTCGATGATGCAACAGCGCAGATCGTGCTCGGCGCGCCGGTGCTGGTCCGTGGGCGCCGGCGCGTCGGCCAGGACGTGCGTGGTCCAGTTGCCCGTGGCGATGCCTCCCCGGTAGTTGTTTCCGGTCGAATAGAGGTAGCCGTTGCCCGCGCCATCGCCCGCGGTGTTCCCGAATCCCCAAATGAAGTAGTTGCCGCTCTGCGAGGGCGAGACGATGACGTCCATCGCGACGGTCACCGAGTCGAGACCGCCGATGAGGTTGTCGGGAAGGTCGACGTAGTCGTCGGTGCCGTCGAATGTCACACCCTCCGCACCGAGGAGCGTCGGTGAGCCGATGTAGGCGGCGTCGTGGCCGTTGCCCGAGCTATCGGCGGCTACCGTTCCGCTCGTCTCGTCGAGCGCGTAGTGCGCGACGAGGTGCTAGGAAAATCCCAGCTTCTCCCATCGATAGAGCGGGGGCGCGGTGGGTGCGAATCTCACGAACCCCCGTGGGGCATGCCTGTGAGCGCTCCCATGCCCGCGACGACGCGCGCACGAAAGTTCGCGCGGCCTCTCGGTGGCTAACTCCTCAAAGACGACGGAGTGTGAGCCAGATCACGCCGCGGTTGCACCGTTCACATAACTGATCTGAGGAGTTAGCCACGCGCCGAGCCGGCGAGGGATGCCGCCGAACGGATGCCTGGAGGGGCGGCTCAGACGGGAAGACTGAGCCGTTCGCGCACCACGCCCGCGAGGGCCTCGGCGTGAGCGTGGGCGGTTTCGGCGTCGGCGGCCTCGACCATGACGCGCACGAGGGGCTCCGTGCCCGAGGGGCGCAGCAGAACGCGGCCCGAGTCCCCGAGCGCTGTGGATGCCGCAGCGACCGCATCCTGCACGACCTCGTCGGTCGCAACCAGCGACCGGTCGACGCCCTGCACGTTCACGAGCACCTGGGGGTAGACGGTCATGATCGACGCGAGCTCGGCGAGCGAACGTCCGGTCCGGGCCATCTCCGACATGAGGTGCAGGCCCGTCAGCAGGCCGTCGCCGGTGGTGGCGAAGCGAGACATGATGACGTGTCCGGACTGCTCGCCGCCGAGGGCGAAGCCGCCCTCGTTCATGCGCTCCAGCACGTACCGGTCGCCGACGGCGGTCTGTTCGACACGGATGCCGTGATCGGCCATCGCGCGATGCAGGCCGAGGTTGCTCATGACCGTGGCGACGAGAGTGTCGTCGGTGAGCTCCCCACGGTCTTTGAGCGCGACGGCGAGGATAGCCATGATCTGATCGCCGTCGATGACCTGGCCGGCAGCGTCCACGGCAAGGCACCGGTCGGCGTCGCCGTCGTGCGCGATGCCGAGGTCGGCGCCGTGCGCGACGACAGCTGCCGCAAGCTGGTCGAGGTGTGTCGAGCCGACGCCGTCGTTGATGTTGAGGCCGTCGGGATCGGCGCCGATGACCGTCACGCGTGCGCCGGCATCCGAGAACGTCTGCGGTGAGACGCCGGATGCCGCGCCGTGCGCGCAGTCGAGCACAACGTGAAGCCCGTCGAGCCGATGCGGCAGGGACTGCAGGAGGTGGAGGACGTAACGGTCCTCGGCATCCGAGAACCGGGTGATCCGGCCGACGCCGGCGCCGGTCGGCTGCAGCTTTTCGCCGCTCATGGCGGCTTCGATGCGCGCCTCGACGACGTCGGGCAGCTTCACGCCGCCGCGAGCGAAGATCTTGATGCCGTTGTCGGGGGCGGGGTTGTGGGATGCCGAGACCATGACCCCGAAGTCGGCGTCGTGGTCGCCCACGAGGTAGGCCAAAGCGGGGGTGGGGAGCACGCCGGCATCGAGGACGTCGACGCCCGAGGAGGCGAGTCCCGCCGAAACGGCGGCGACGAGGAACTCCCCCGAGACGCGCGGGTCGCGCGCGACGACGGCGGTGAGCCGCTTGCCCGCGGCACGGCGGGCGTCAGCGGTGCGTCCTTGGCCCAGGACGACAGCGGTCGCCTGGGCCAAGGACAACGCGAGATCGGCGGTGAGGATGCCGTTGGCAAGCCCTCGTACGCCGTCCGTGCCGAACAGCGGCATGGTGCGCGGTGGCGAAGCGATTAACGCTTCGAGTACTGCGGAGCCTTGCGCGCCTTCTTGAGACCGGCCTTCTTGCGCTCCTTCACGCGAGCGTCGCGTGAGAGGAAGCCGGCCTTCTTGAGTGCCGGGCGGTTGTTCTCGGCGTCGATCTCGTTGAGCGCGCGGGCGATGCCCAGGCGAAGGGCGCCTGCCTGGCCCGAGGGGCCGCCGCCCTGGATGCGGGCGATGACGTCGTAGGCGCCGGTGAGGTTCAGCAGCGTGAAGGGGTCGGTCACGAGCTGCTGGTGCAGCTTGTTCGGGAAGTAGTTCTCGAACGTGCGGCCGTTGACGGTGATGGTGCCGGTGCCGGGGACCAGGCGCACGCGCGCGATGGCCTCCTTGCGGCGGCCCACTGCCGCGCCGGGGACGTTGAGCACGGGACGTGCAGCCTCAACAGCCTCGACGTCGACGGCAGATTCGGTGGTGTAGCTGGTGGGCTCGGTTGCGGTGGTGTCGTTCGCCACGAGTATGTCCTTCTGGGTCTGTCCGGCGCTTACTGGGCGACCTGGTCGAGCGTGTATGTCTTGGGCTGCTGAGCGGCGTGCGGGTGCTCGGCACCGACGTACACCTTCAGCTTGGACAGCTGCTGGCGACCCAGGCTGTTCTTGGGGAGCATTCCGCGGATGGCCTTCTCGACGGCGCGGACGGGGTTCTTCTCCAGCAGCTCGCTGTACGCGACGGCCTTCAGGCCGCCCGGGTATCCGGAGTGGCGGTAGGCCATCTTCTTCTCGAGCTTCTGGCCGGTGAGGGCAACCTTGTCGGCGTTGATGATGATGACGTGGTCGCCGCTGTCAACGTGCGGTGCGAAGGTCGCCTTGTGCTTGCCGCGCAGGAGCGCTGCAGCGTGGGAGGCGAGGCGGCCGAGAACGACGTCGGTGGCGTCGATCACGAGCCATTCGCGCTGGATTTCGCCAGCCTTGGGGGTGAATGTGCGCGTCACGATAGTGCTGCTTTCTGGTTCGAACGGAGGAGTTCGTGAATCCCGCTCCGGGGTGGTTCCGAGGCCGAAGGCCGCCGAACACGCCAGTGGAGGGCTCACGTTCGCGGTGATCTGCCGCAGTGAGGCAGGCACCAAAGGGATAGCTTACGGCATCCGGATGCTGCGCGCGAACCATCCGCGCCGTGCCCGTGGTACCAGCCCTGTCGCAACGGCGCACCCCAACCGCGACACGCCGCAGATGTGAGGACGGCGCCGGCGTGTGCGCCAAACGGTGCGCCGTTGCGACACAGCATCCCGGTCGCGCCCGCCGCTTTTCGTCGGCACCCGAACTCGCGAGAGGTTATCCTGGCGCTCATGCCTCCTGCCCTGCGTCGTCGACTGGGACGGGGGGCACTGGTTCCGGCGGCCCTGAACCTTGTCGGGATCGGGGCCATGACGGCGCCCGCGATTACCGGTCTGCCGCTGGCTGTTGATCTTCTCGCTCCCCCGACAGAGCGAACCGGCATCCTCGCGCTGGCTGTGACCCTTGGCGCGGTGGCGGCGACGATCGCCAATCCTCTCTTCGGGGCACTCTCAGACCGCACGCGCTCGCGGCTCGGGGCGCGGCATCCGTGGATCATCGGCGGCTCCGTCTTCGGGCTTGCGTCGATGCTGTGGCGCCCGTTCGCCGTGGTGCCGGCCGCTGTGCGCGACGAGATTCCGCTTGACCTTCCCTCACATCTCGCGCACGCGACCGTTCCGGCCCCGCCACCTGCCGTCATCCTCACCCCCCGTGAGCGGGAGGTGTTGACGGCACTGGCAAGCCCCGACTCGCTCGCGCAGATCGCGGCGCGACTTCACGTGTCGGTCAACACGATCAAGTCTCAGGTGCGCTCGCTCTACCGCCGTATGGGAGTCTCCTCGCGCCAAGAGGCGATCGCCGAAGCTACCCGATTGGGTCTGGTCTCACTCCCCCCGTCACCGTAGGCCGCGAGTGCGCGCTACACCGGCGCAGTGACCGGAATACCGACGCTCTGTGCGGCATCCGCGAACCGGTCGTCATAGGTGAGAACGGTGTCAACGCCCAGGCGAACAGCGCATGCCAGATGCATCGCGTCGAGGGTGCGCAGGGCACGGCCGGGTAGCACTCCTGCCTCGCGGTAGACAGCTGGTGTCAGCCCGTAGAGGGCGACGTGATCGAGGAGGGCGGAGATGTCCAGCTGCGGGATGCCATGGCGCACCGCAACGCGCCGCAACTCGGTCTCGAGCAGCATACCGGCGACGAGCTCGACGGAACCGTCATCGACCCACGCGGCTAGCGCCGCTGACTCGGGCTCGTCAATCACCAGCTTGGCTGCCGCCGACGTATCGATATACGCCCGCGTCACCGCTCGGATCGCAGTTCGTCAAGAGTCTCGCGGACGCTCCCCCGGATGCTGTGTCGAGTGAGTGATCCGATCCTGTCGGATGCTGTCGCCGCGCGAACAAGGGGGAGTTCGGCAGCCTGCTCTCCGCTCGGCACGATCGAGGCAACGGGAACACCGTCGTTGGTCACGACATACGTTTCGCCCTCTTGCACACCGCGCAGCACGCTTGCGCTGTTGTTGCGCATTTCTCGATGGCTGATGGAGGGCATGGCTCGAATCTACCAGCCGTAGCACGCGTAGCACAGGGCGATTCAGGCGGGTGTGGAGAGCTGCGTCACCGCACCTCCAGGGGAGGACGCGCCTAAGCGCCGACGGTGCCGACGGTGCCCACGACGAGCATCGCGACGGCGACGCCGTTGAAGACGATGTGAGTGAGCACGGCCCCCCAGATGCGCGCGGTTGCGACGACGAGGCCGGCGCACACGATCCCCACGAGCCCGAGGGTCGCCACCGACCACCAGGTATAGGTGTCGAAGACCAGGTGCAGGCCGATGAAGAGCACGGTCGTCACCGAGATCGCGGCGAACCCTGCCCACGAACGCGAGTTCGTCATCCGTCTGAC
>NZ_DBHD01000123.1:0-5680 GCF_002296025.1 Microbacterium sp. UBA837 | reverse complement strand
TGTCAGAAGACAACCGAAAGCGTCGATCATTGCGGCGATATATGCGGAATCCGCAGATGCGACGCGTCTTCGCGGAGGAAATCAGAACCGTGTGGTTCGCAGGTGGGCCTCCTCCTGGCGAGAGGGCGACGTGCGACCATGGGGGGATGAGCCTGCCCGAACACGCGCCAGCCTCCAAGCGGGCGATCTGGGAGGCTGCGCAGCGTCTATTCGCCGAGAACGGCTACGCGCGGACCTCGGTGCGCGAGATCGCAAGCGAGGCATCCGTTGACCCGGCACTGGTCATCCGCCACTTCGGCTCGAAAGAACAGCTCTTCATGGAGACCATGGAGGTGCAGGTCGCGGCTACTGCCTTCGAGGGTCCGCTCGAGACCCTCGGTGAGCGGTTCATCGCTTTCATCCTCGATGACGACGCTGACATTCGCGGCATTTATCTGGCGCTCCTGCGAGCCAGCGATTCCGGCGGCATCTGGACCCACCTGCGAGCCGCGCACGAGGAGGGATTCGTGCGGCCGTTCCGCGCACGGATCGCAGCGTCGCCTGCTCATGCGGCGGATGCCGACACGCGTGCGCGGATGGCTGCCGCCGTGGTCGGCGGCCTGCTCTACAGCCTGTGGGTGGTGCGCGATGAGGGTCTCGCGCATCTGGAGCGCGAGACCCTCATCGGCCGCTACGGAGCGCTGCTACAGGCAGCGATCACCGGCTGAGCTAGATCGCCGACCAGCCGCCGTCAGACGGCAGGATGACGCCCGAGACGTTTGTCGCGTCATCGCTCAGCAGCCACGTGATGGATGCCGCGAGCTGAGCGGGCTCGGCGATCGGCGGCAGGATCGTCATCGCGAGCCCGACGCGCTCCTGGCCGAGTTCGGAGGCGAACGACGCCTCGATTCCGGTAGCGACCGGCCCCGGAGCGACCGCGTTCACGCGAATATTCTTTGCCGCGTACATGAACGACGTGCTTTTGGTGAGGCCTACGACGGCGTGCTTCGAGGTCGTGTAGGCAAGGCCCGCAGCTGAGCCGCGAAGCCCCGCCTCGGACGCCACGTTCACGATCGATCCGCCGCCGGCCTCGAGCATGAGGGGGAGGACCGCGCGAGTGAGTCGGAAGGTCCCCTCGACGTTGACAGCCATGACGCGCGACCAGACGGCGTCGCTCACTTCGTGCAGCGGCGTCATGTCATCCATGATTCCCGCGACGTTCGCAAGCCCGTCGACGCGTCCGTCGGCTGCCGCGACGATCTTCGCGATCGAGTCCTCCGAGGTGATGTCGCCGGCAACCGCGACAGCGCCGGGCATCTCGGGGACCGCCGCATCGAGGCGCTCCTGCGAAATGTCGACAGCGACGACCTTCCCGCCTTCGGCTGCAACACGGGCAGCCACCGCGCGTCCGATTCCCGAACCGGCGCCGGTCACGATGACCGTCTTGCCATCGAATCGGCCGGGCGTGATGCGCTCGACCCACGGGGCCGCCATCGGGGGAGCGGGAGGCTCGTCCTCGTCATCCTCGCCATCGTCGTCAGCTGCAGGCGCAGCGGCCAATGCGCTCGGGTCGTTGGCGCGACGAACCATATCGTCGATCAGCTCTTGCGACATCCGTCCGCCGCTCATCGAGGCAACGCGTTCGAGCGAGAAGAGTTTGACGGGGGCCAGTGCCGACTCGGTCTGACCGCCCTGCGCGAGCAGATCGCGCAGGATCGGGCCGCCGACGGGATGCTTCAACCACGCGCCGATCGATGATTTTGCGCTGAGTGCCTTGTCTTTGGCCATGTCTCCTCCTTGAGTCGATCGCGGTTTCGGGACCGCGTGATCCCAGTCTAGAGAAGGAGTCAACAAAGTTGACAGGGTGCGCTGGAAGAACCTTCAGATTTCGGGATGGTTCTGCTCCGAGGTAGGTTAGGCAAGGCTTACCAATTCGAGAGTGAGCCCTTCCACAGCAGCCCACGAAAGGAGCGCCCGTGCGCGCCTCCCGTCTCATCGCCCTCGGCATCGCCGTGGCCCTGACCGGTTCCCTTGCCGCGTGTTCGTCCTCGACGGATGCCGGGACCACCGACACCGAATCGACCGAAACCGGTGCCTTCCCTGTCACGATCGAGCACGCCTACGGCGAGACCGTCATCGAGCAGAAGCCCGAGCGGGTCGCGACAGTCGCCTGGTCAAACCACGAGGTACCCCTGGCGCTGGGCGTCGTTCCGGTCGGCATGAGCAAGGCGACCTGGGGTGACGACGACGGCGACGGTGTGCTGCCCTGGGTCGAAGACAAGCTCGAGGAACTCGGCGCCGAAACCCCCGTTCTGTTCGATGAGACCGACGGAATCGACTTCGAGGCCGTGGCAGACACGCAGCCTGACGTCATCCTTGCCGCGTACTCGGGGCTCACACAGGAGGACTACGACACCCTGTCGAAGATCGCGCCCGTCGTCGCTTATCCCGAGGTCGCCTGGGGTACCTCGTACGAAGACATGATCCGCATGAACTCCGCCGCACTGGGGCTCTCGGCCGAAGGTGACGAGCTCATCGACGAACTGCACGAAACGGTCTCGGCCTCGCTGAACAATTACCCCGAGCTCGACGGTGCGCGGGTGCTGTTCAGCTACATCGATCCGTCTGACTTCAGCCAGATCGGCTTCTACACCAGCCACGACACCCGTCCCGGGTTCCTCGAGAGCATCGGCTTCCCGGTGCCCGAGATCGTTGCCGAAGAGTCAGCTGCCACCGAGGAGTTCTACACCTCGGTCAGCGCCGAAGAGGCAGACCGCTTCGCGGATGTCGACGTGTTCGTCACCTACGGCGACCCCGGCAGCGACATCGTCGAGCAGCTGCAGGCTGATCCGCTGCTCTCGCAGATCCCGGCGATCGCGAACGGTTCGATCGTCGTGCTCGAGAACAGCACGCCGCTGGCGGCATCCGCGAACCCGTCGCCGCTGTCGATCGGCTGGGGCGTTGACGACTACTTCGCTCTGCTCGCCTCCGGAGTCTCCGCACAGCAGTGACCACCCTCCACGCGCCCGCACCGGTACCGGCCGTCGCCTCGCTGCGACGATCGGTATCGGTGCGCGTCGCGTGGCTGATCGCGAGCATCGCCCTCCTCGTGGTGCTCGCCGTGGCATCCGTCGCCTTCGGGGTCGCCGACGTGAGTCCCGCCGATCTCGTTGCGGGCCTTTCCGGCAACGCCTCCTCGATCGAGTCAGCAGCGGTCATCAAACGGATGCCGCGCACCGTGCTCGCGATCCTCGTCGGCGCCTCGCTCGCCCTCGCGGGCGCGAGCATGCAGGCAGTCACACGCAATCCACTGGCCGACCCCGGCATCTTCGGGGTCATGAGCGGTGCGGCACTGGCCGTCGTTGCCGGACTCGCGTTCTTCGGCATCGTCGACCCGTACGGCCAGATGGGCCTCGCGATCCTGGGAGCTGCCGCAGCGGCGATCTTCGTCTACGCCGTGGGCTCGCTCGGGCGCGGGGGAGCGACACCGCTCAAGCTCGCGCTGGCAGGCGCCGCGACCGCGGCTGCCCTCGCCTCACTCGTGAGCGCCATCTTGCTGCCGCGCATCGATGTGATGTCGACCTTCCGGTTCTGGCAGATCGGCGGCGTCGGCGGCGCCGAATGGGACCGCATCGCCGTGGTCGCGCCCGCGCTGCTGATCGGTGCCCTGATCGTGTTCGCGACAGCGCGCGGCCTGAACTCGCTCGCGCTCGGCGACGACCTGGCAGCGGGACTCGGCGAGCACGTGTCGCGCACGCGGCTGATCTCGTCGGCAGGTGCCGTCATCCTGTGTGGCGCAGCAACCGCGATCGCCGGCCCGATCGCGTTCGTCGGTCTCGTCATCCCGCACCTCGTGCGGCTGCTCGTCGGACCCGACCACCGCTGGCTGCTGCCGCTGTCGGCGATCGGCGGCGCCGTGCTGCTGCTTGCCGCCGACATCGTCGGTCGCCTGGTCGCCAAACCCGAAGAGATCGAAGTCGGCATCGTGACCGCCCTCATCGGAGCACCGGTGTTCATCTGGATCGTCCGCCGTCAGAAGGTGCGCGAGCTATGACCGCCACCCTTATCCCCACGGCTACCCCCGCCGCGGTCTCGACGACCGCCGCCGCGATCGCTCGCGGTCGCCGCATCCGCCGCCGCCGTTGGACCGTGATCACCGCGATCCTCGCCGTGATCGTCCTGGCCGTCGTCGCCATCAGCACGATGGTCGGGCACACCTTCTATACGCCGGTCGACGTCGTGCGCGTCATCCTCGGCGAAACCGTGCCCGGAGCATCCTTCACCGTCGGTGAGCTGCGCCTGCCGCGCGCGCTGCTCGCCCTCTTCTCAGGCTTCGCGTTCGGGATGGCGGGTGTGACGTTCCAGACGATGCTGCGAAACCCGCTCGCCTCGCCGGATGTCATCGGCATCAGCGCCGGTGCGAGCCTTGCCGCGGTGACCGGCATCATCGTCTTCTCGCTGAGCGACATCGCTGTCTCGGTCGTCGCCCTCATCGGCGCTGTGGTCACCGCCGGCGCGATCTACCTGCTGGCAAACCGCGGCGGGTTCGCCGGCGCCCGGCTCATCCTCATCGGCATCGGTGTTGCCGCGATGATCCAGAGCCTCATCGCCTATCTGCTCTCAGGCGCCGCCGAATGGGACCTGCAGGCCGCGATGCAGTGGCTCTCGGGGAGCCTGAACAACGCATCGTGGGAACGCCTCGTGCCGCTCGTCATCGTGATGCTGCTCGTCGTGCCGGTCATGCTCGCCCGCAGCGGTGATCTCGACATCTTGCGCCTCGGCGATGACTCTGCCGAGGCCCTCGGCCTGCGCGTCTCGCCCACCCGCGTTTTGTTCATTCTCGGTGCCGTCATCCTGCTGGCCTTTGCCACCTCGGCAACCGGGCCCATCGCGTTCGTCGCGTTCATGGCGGGTCCGATCGCCGCGCGGTTGCTCGGCCCCGGACCCTCGCTCCTGCTGCCGGCGGGCCTTGTCGGGGCGCTCCTGGTGCTCGTTGCCGACCTCGTCGGCCAATGGGCTTTCGAATCGCGCTACCCGGTCGGGGTCATCACCGGCATCCTCGGCGCGCCCTACCTCGTCTATCTGTTGGTGCGCACGCACCGGTCGGGAGGACCCCTGTGAACCCGCCTCTTGGAACCACGCTCCTGCCGGATGCTGTCCCTGTGGCCCCTGCATCGGTCGATCCGGCACCGGTGCCGGGTTCGGTCGGCCACCGGCTCGCCGCCGAGGGCCTCGCGCTCGCGTACGGCGACCGCACGGTCGTCAGTGACCTCGACCTGCAGATTCGCACCGGCGCGATTACGACGATTGTCGGGGCCAACGGATGCGGCAAGTCGACGCTTCTGCGCGCGTTCGCGCGTCTGCTCCCGCCGCAGGCCGGGCGGGTTGTGCTCGATGGCCGTGAGATCCACCGCACTCCGACGAAGCAGATCGCGTGCGAGATCGGCCTGCTGCCGCAGAATCCCATCGCGCCCGAGGGAATCGCCGTCGCCGACCTCGTGGGCCGGGGACGGCATCCGCACCAGGGCATGCTCGCCCGCTGGAGCGCCAAGGATTATCAGGTTGTCGCGGAGTCGCTGGAGGCCACCGACATCGCAGACCTTGCCGACCGCTCGGTCGATGAGCTCTCGGGTGGGCAGCGTCAACGCGTATGGATTGCCATGGCACTCGCGCAAGAGACCGGCATCCTGCTGCTGGATGA
>NZ_DBHD01000072.1:0-17785 GCF_002296025.1 Microbacterium sp. UBA837 | reverse complement strand
CGCTGATCCTGCGGCGACGGAGCCCGCGCTCGTAATCGCTGGTTGACTGGGGGCATGGCGGATGTCGCGATGTTCCCGCTCGGGACGGTGCTGTTCCCTCACACCCCGCTCGCACTGCGCATCTTCGAGCAGCGCTACCTCATGATGCTCGGTCGGGTCCTCGACGACGACGAACCGTCATTCGGTGTGGTCCTGATCGAACGCGGCAGCGAGGCGGGAGGCGGGGACCAGCGGTTCTCCGTCGGCACCATGGCCCGGATCCTGCAGGTCGACCCGCGGGCCGATGATCTGCACGTGATCGCCGTCGGGGGCACCAGAGTAGCCGTGGACCGTTGGCTCGAGGACGATCCGTACCCGGCGGCATCCGTGACACCCATTCCGGAACTGGAGTGGAGCGATGAGCTTGCGCCGTTGCACGCGCAGGCTGAGCAGATCGTGCGTCGAGTCCTCGCCCGTGCTGCCGAGTTCAGTGACGTGCGCTGGGATCCGAACGTCGAGCTCTCGGAGGACCCTGTCGAATCGGCGTGGCAGCTCGCGGCCATCGCGCCACTGGGACAACTTGACCAATTGCGGCTCCTGGGCGCGACCACGCTCGGAGGCCTGTTGCGCGATGTCATCGATCTGACGCTGGACGCCGAGGTTCTTCTGACAACCGGGCCCGAGATCGACGACCTCGGCGACATCGACCTCAGCGGCACCTGACATCGCGGCACCTGGTTTTCTGCTCCGGAGCTCAGTCGAGCTACCAGCCGGCGGAACCCGGGACGCCCTTGAAGGGACCCCGGATCTCGCTCGTGACCCAGCCGCCGTAGAAGGTTCCCGGCTGGGGTGTGACGAGCTCGCCGTCGACCGTGCACCGGTCCATCGGAGCGGGATATAGCGCGACGCGGCCGGCGAGGTCCTCGAAACCACGGGACGGCTCAGGATAGGTCCACCCGACGCGCGGGGCCACCCGCCCGTTAACCGTGACATCGAAGTACGCAGCCCGTCCTTTGAACTCGCAGAACGATGCGCCCTCGCCCCGGCGCAGCACCCCGGGAACCAAGGCGTCGATCGGAAGGTAGTAGACGGGAGGATGGCTCGTCTCGAGCACGCGGACGACGTCCCGCGTGTCCACGATCACCTCACCTGCGAACTCGACCACGATGCGGCGGTCGACGTGCTCCAGACGCGGCGGCCGCGGGTAGTCCCAGACCGACTCCTGGCCGGGGCCTGTGGGATCAGGGCTCGGTGGTCGCATAGGTGCCAGCGTACGCCGCAGACGCGTCTAACCTTCAGCTACGCGAAATGTCGTATGGCCGGATCTGGATCGTCCTCGTAGCGCCGTAGGCGGAGGGGAGCGTCGCAGCATCCGGGATCGTCGTGGGTCCCGCGCCGCGAGGCTCAGGGACTGCACCGGCGGCTCAACCATCGAATCTTGGCCCCCCGAGGCCGTCGATGGTCCGCCGGTGCAGTGTCCGCGGGGTCGACGTCAGCGCGAGAGCAACGGCTGGCCGAGGATCCCCGCGGCCTCGGGGTGGACGAGGCGCATGACTGTCGCGGCGACGGCGGCGCGGCTGGAGACGCCAAGCGTCGCATGCACGGCTTCAAGATGTTTGCGCACGGTTCCCGTGGAGATCTGCAATGTGGTTGCGATCTGGGGCGTCGCCGCACCGCTCGCGACCAGGAGGGCGATCTCGGCCTGCCGTGCAGTCAAGCCCGCCGATCGCAACGCCTTATGGGCTCGCAACTGCGCGTCATCGATCGTCAGCTTCTGCGGGCTCTCACTCAGTGGCTCCAGTGGAGCAGGCGCCGCGGGCGGTGCCGCGGCCGCTCTCATCGTCGGCCCGTCGGCATCCGTAAAGGGCCAGACGAGGTTACCTTCGGCTCTGCTGACCAGGCGATAGCTGGTCTCAAGCAAGGGCGCGATGGTCGAGAGCATCGCTGCCTCACGGTGCCCGCAGGGGTGGGTGGCGGCACAGTCGATCGAGATCACCATCGAGGTGCCATGGGACGTCGGGAAGATCAACACCGTCTGGCGACGAACACCGTTGGGTTCGTAGAACGAGCGGTAGAGCTCGGTGCGCGCGAAGGCACGCTCAGCTCCATCCACATCCCACGAGGTCGGTCCGACCCGCTCGCCAGAGATGAATCCGCCGAACAGCGGATGCTGCCAGGCGAACTTCTCGAACGCGGGCCCGTACTGGGCGATCCAGCCCGACGGGAACGGCGGCGCTGGCTCGGAGACCACCCGACGCCCGGCGACGTCGATCTCGGTGCACGAGGCCCCTTGGCATGGGAACAGTCGGTAGAGCCCGGCACTCACGCGCGCGGCATAGTCCCGCGTGTCGTGTGAGCCGGCTACCGACTCGAGGACGTCGAGGATCGCCGCGTAATCCTGCGCCTCGAGCTGCATCCGAACATTGTTACAGACAACGTCGGAAATGGCGCCCGACGAAAGTCCCCGCTACAGATGCGGGGGCTACGGGCTACGGGCTACGGGCGCAACAGCACCTTCGTCGCACGACGTTCGTCCATCGCCGCGTACGCTTCAGCGACATCGCTCAGCGGAAGCTCCAGATCGAAGACCTTGCCCGGCGTGATCGACCCCGACCGCACGTCAGGCAGCAGCTCTTCGATGTATCCCCGGACCGGCGCGACACCACCGACGACACCGACGTTGCGGTTGAACATGTCGCGAATAGGCAGCTCCGGGCCGCCGGCCGGCACTCCGACGAACCCGACTCGTCCGCCGGGGCGCGCGGATGCCAAGGCCTGAGCCATTGATTCCTTGGTCCCGACGCACTCGAGGACCCGGTCGGCGCCGATCCCCCGCGTGAGCTGTCGCACGGCAGCAACGCCGTCATCGCCGCGCTCGGCGACGACGTGGGTTGCGCCCAGTTCCCAAGCCAGCGCTTGACGCTGCGGGTTACGAGACATCGCGATGATCTCGGCAGCGCCGAGTCGCTTCGCGGCGATCACACCGCACAGACCCACAGCCCCGTCGCCGACAACGACCACCGTGTCACCGGGCTGCACACCCGCACTCACGGCGGCGTGGTGGCCGGTTCCCATCACGTCAGCCAACGACAACAGGCCCGGAATCTCCTCGTCAGCGACGGGACCGGGCACGACCACGAGTGTCCCGTCTGCCAGCGGCACGCGGACCCGCTCACCCTGACCGCCGTCGGCGAAGCCGCCGAGCCGGTCATCCTGGCCCCACCATCCGCCGTTCAGACAGGACGTACTCACCCCGTTGCGGCAGTTCAGGCAGGTGTTGTCGCACACGTAGAACGGCGCGATCACGAAGTCGCCCGGCCGCACCAGCTCAACCTGGTCCCCGACGGAATCGACGACGCCGATGAACTCGTGCCCGATCCGGTGTGGCTCGTCGGTGGGCGCGATTCCGCGGTACGACCACAGGTCTGAGCCGCACACGCACGCCGCGACGACGCGAACTATCGCGTCGCCACCGGTCGACAGCACCGGATCGGGGACGGCCTCCAGTCGGACGTCTCGGGCACCATGAATGACGGTTGCACGCATGGCTCGAGACTATGCCCCGCGAGCAGTTCGCGGGGCATCCGTCACTTCTTCTCGGTGACCTCGACGGTGAAGGTCACGTCCTGAATGCCGCCGTCGCTGTTGGACAGCACGACCTCGGTGGTTCCAACGCTGAGCGCCTTCACGCCGGGGTTGAAGGTTGCAGAGCCGTCCGTGTATCCGGCGACGAACTCGGCGACAGCCGGGTCGGCTACCTCGCCGCTGTAGCTTTCGACCGCCAGATCGCCGGTGTTGATATTCAGCACCTGGTCGACGATCAGCTCGACAGTCTCTCCCTGGAGGTCCCCGGCGTCCATCGTCACGGGCGCGATGACGGGCTCGTTGCTTTGCGAGCAACCGCTCAGGGCGATTGACACAGCGAAGACTCCGGCGACAACTGCACTCAATGCTCTGGTTCTCATGACTGTGAGTCTGGCAGTCTCACCTGCGGGCAGTAGTGGGAAACGCCAGAACCGCGCTAGAACTGTTATCAAGCGTCGTGGCAACGACCCGAGCCGTCGGCGCAGGGAGGGATCGATGCGCGCGACCGACTCGCTGTCCATCCGTGGGCTGGTCGGTCTCGCGAAGGCCGAAGCCAAGCGCTGGGGCTCTGATCACGCGACAGTGACGCACGCGGCATCCGCGTTCGCGCAGAACTGGACCGGCGAGTTCCGGGATGCCTTCGGCAGTGACGGCGAGGCGCTGCTTCACCGCCTTCTCGCTGCCGGCCAGACGATCGGCAACGAAGCCGAGGTGCGCAACATGATCACGGCATCGCCGGATGCCGCGGCCCTGGCAATGCGGTTGCAGGCGGCCCTGCGGGGAGACCTCGCGGTAGCCGACCTGTTGCCTGAGGAAAGCTCCCCGACCCGTCCCCGCGCCGATGACACCGAGCAATCCGAGGCATCCGACGGGGAGGCGCCCCCGGCGCGCACCGATCCACTGGCGGGTCTTCTTCGAGGACGCGAAGCCCTGGATGTCGCCGCGTACCTCCTCAGCGACCAGCCACTGATCCCTGCTCTCGTGGGTCGACGCGGCTGCGGCAAGACCAGCCTTGCGGCAGAGATCGCGCGCCTTCTTCTCGACCTCGAGGATCCGCTGCCGACCCTCTTCTTCGATCCCGGTACGACAGTGGATGGTGAGCCGGCGATGCTGCTGCGCGATACGCTGTCGGCGCTGACCCGCCGAACGGTCGTCGTCGTCGAAGACGTCGACGAGCTCGCGCGCCTGGGAACAACGGAGCCCGACGTGTCGATCCTGCGTGAGATCTGGCAGTCAGAGCGCTTCCCGCTCGCTCGCCTGGTCATCACTGTGACCGCGCCGTACGAGAAGCGGATTGCGCAGTTCTACGGCGCGTTGTCGGATCGCCTGGTGATCGTGGAACTGCAGCCCTGGGACGAGAACGTCGTGCGGGGCTTGGTCGTGCCGGTGGCAACACATCTGGCCGAACAGTACGGCGTCGTCATTGATCATGCGGCAATCGAGGCTGCGCTTCAGCCCCCGACCGAAGCTGACACCTTCGACCACCCGGGGCTGGCCATCGCGCGTCTGGATGTCGCCTGCGCCCGAGCGATGATCGCAGGCGGGAACACCGTGACCGTCGCCGACGTCATCCCGGGGTGAGCGAGCTCCACGCGCCGGATATTCACGCCCCGGGCTCTGCCACAGCGCGCGCCGGAGAGCTAACGTCGAAGGTGGAGGTCGGACGATGCTCAATACTGCTCGTTCTCAACGGCTCGACGCGCTTCGTGCCGAACTCATGGACCTCCGCTCTGCGGTCGAGGATGCCGAGCGAGCAGCATCCGTTCCCCTCTCTCGCGCACATCCCGTCCATGCTGCCGGCGCCGCCAATCTCATCCGCTATGTCGCCCTGCGTTCACGGGACCTACGGGACCTGCAAGATCGCCTGACCGCAGAGGGGCTCTCGTCGCTCGGGAGGATGGAAGCCGATGTTCTGCGCAACCTTGATGCGGTAGTGGGCACGATCGATGCTGCACTCGGGCACGTCGCGCCGGGCGATCACGACAACCCCGGACCGGATGCCGAGCCTCGTCCGCCCACTCCCCTGAGCGTGAACGCGGCAGCGCTCCTGGGCGGTACGGTCGACGACCGCGACACTCGGATCATGGTCACACTGCCGAGCGAAGCCGCGAACGATCCCGCCTTGGTCGCCCGATTCGCCCGAGCCGGCATGGATGTCGCCCGCATCAACTGCGCGCACGACGATTCTGCAGCGTGGGAGCGGATGGCCAGGCACACGCGGGCCGCGGGGACCGGCATCCGTATCGCCACCGACCTCGCCGGGCCGAAGCTGCGCACCGGTTCCCTCGAGCCGGGGCCACGCGTCGTCAAGGTGTCTCCCGCGCGCGACGCTCTGGGACGCGTGATCGAGCCGGCGTCGGTCTGGCTGGTCGCCCCGAGCGCTGACGGGTCGGCTCCACCCCCTGGGGAGATTCCCGTCACGGATGCCGCGTGGCTTGCTCGCCTTCGGATCGACGACACCGTCGAATTCACCGACACCCGCGGGCGCTCGCGGTACATGACCGTCGTCGCGGTGCGCGATGGCGGGGCGCGGATCGAGGGCGACCGCACCGCGTATATCGGAACCGGGACAGTGCTGGATGTCGATGGTCGCGAGACCCGGGTCGGCGCGGTGCCCTCGGTCGACCAGGCGCTGCGGGTCCATCGGGGCGACATCGTCGAACTGCGTCCGGATGCGGAACCGGGATTCACGCACGAGGGACGACACCACGTCGGCTGTACCGTGCCCGAAGCGCTCGACGTGATCCGCGTCGGCGACCGGGTGCTCTTCGATGACGGCAAGATCGAGGGCTTCGTGCGCGCCGTGGCGGTAACTGACGGCCGGCGCGTCGCGGAGGTCGAAGTCACCCTGGCCTCGCCGCGGGGAACGAAACTGCGTGCCGAGAAGGGCATCAACCTTCCCGACACCGACCTCCCCATCTCGGCGCTCACCGACGAGGATCTGCGAGCTCTCGATGACGTCGTCGGATTC
The DNA here is from genome assembly GCF_002296025.1 of Microbacterium sp. UBA837. Lineage (NCBI taxonomy): Bacteria > Bacillati > Actinomycetota > Actinomycetes > Micrococcales > Microbacteriaceae > Microbacterium > Microbacterium sp. UBA837. The sequence goes on along the minus strand of NZ_DBHD01000072.1, from coordinate 11,250 downwards.
ACCGACATCGTGCAGCTCTCGTTCGCGCGCTCCCCCGGCGACGTTGCACGCCTATTCGACGAGCTCGACTCGCGGGGTGCCGGGCACCTGGGCGTCGTTGTGAAAATTGAGACGGTGCGCGCCTTCCGGGCGCTGCCCGAAATCCTCCTTGAGCTCATGCAACGGCCACGGGTGGGCATCATGATCGCCCGCGGCGACCTGGGTGTGGAGGCCGGCTGGGAGCGGCTCGCGGAGGTGCAGGAAGAGATCCTCTGGCTGTGCGAGGCGGCGCACGTTCCGGTGATCTGGGCGACGCAGGTGCTCGACTCCCTCGCCGGTAACGGGGTGCCTACGCGCGCGGAGGTGACGGATGCCGCGGCCGGCGAACGCGCTGAGTGCGTCATGCTCAACAAGGGGCCGCACATCGAGGAGGCCATCGAAGCGCTCGATGACATTCTGCGGCGGATGCACGGGCACCTCGAGAAGAAGCGCCCGCTGCTGCGGCGGCTGCGCGCCTGGTCCCACGAAGGCTGAGTCTGCCTGCCGCTCGTCCTCAGCCCTGGCCGGGTCGCAGTGCGCCACACTGTGTGCATGGATGCTGCGCCGACCGCGTTCGTCGCGACTGTTGTCGCCGACACCGCGACCACCAAGCTCGACGCCCTGACGATCATCGCGAACGCTGCCGAGGGCGTGATCACGGATGCGGGCACCCCTCGCGCCGCCGTTGCACTGCCCTCCGGCGCTCGAGCGCTGATCGAGATCCCGAAGTTCGGTGAGCCGCCACCGTTGACGATCGACGTGTTGTCGACCGACTCGGCCGACGCGGCGCGTTCCGAGGCCGAATCTCTGCGCGAGGTCATCGCCGCGGTCACCGGCTGGGAGGTTCGGGTACTTCCTGACCGGCTGCGCCACTGATCGTCACAGACAGTCATACAGCGCACCTCGGGCTGGGTGAGACCTAGCGTGGTGCTGTCCCACCCACCCGAGGAGTGTCATGTCAGTTCTGTCCGAGGTGCTCGAGGCCAACGAGTCCTACGCATCCGCATTCGACAAGGGCGATCTCGCCCTGCCGCCCGCGCGCGGGTTCGCCATCCTCACCTGCATGGACGCCCGGCTGGACCCCGCCAAGTACGCCGGGCTCAGCGAAGGCGATGCTCACGTCATCCGTAACGCCGGGGGACGCGCGTCCGACGACGCCATCCGATCCCTCGTGATCTCGTACAAGCTGCTGGCCACGAAGGAGTGGTTCGTCATCCACCACACCGACTGCGGCATGGAGGGCGGATTCAACCGGTCGTCGCAACACCTCGATCGTGGAGGTGTTCAAGATGGCAACGGCAGACTGGAGCAGGAAGACCAGCGATGTTCCGGAGAGGCTGCGCCGGCAGTGGCGCGCGGACCGGGCCTTGCGTCCGGCGATGCGCTCCCCGGGGCGGCCGGATCCGTCGCGGGTGGTGCAACGCCAGGTCTGGCGCACGATCGCAACAGGCGTCACGACAGCGGAAGCGTCGTTAGCGATCGGCGTGTCGGTCCCGGTCGGCACCCGCTGGTTTCGTCACGCTGGCGGCATGCCCCCGATCTCACTGGCAGAGCCCACCGACCGATATCTGTCGTTCGAGGAGCGTGAGGAGATCGCGATCATGCGCGCCAAGGACAAGGGAGTGCGGGAGATCGCCCGCACACTGGGGCGAGATCCGGGGACTATCTCACGCGAGTTGCGTCGCAACGCCGCAACGCGCGGCCGCACGCTGGAGTACCGGGCGACGGTCGCGCAGTGGAAGGCGCAGCAGGCGGCCAAGCGTCCGAAAATCGCCAAGCTGGTCGCCAACGATCGACTTCGCGAGTATGTACAGGAACGCCTCGACGGGTCTGTGAAGCGTGCTGATGGAACGGTCGTTGCTGGGCCGGTGACCGTGGACTGGAAGGGTCGCAACAAGCCGCACCGGCAGGATCGTCGGTGGTCGATGTCGTGGAGTCCGGAGCAGATCTCTCATCGACTTGAGCTCGACTTCCCCGATGATGAGTCCATGCGCATCAGCCATGAGGCGATCTACCAGTCACTGTTCATCGAGGGGCGCGGCGCGCTCAAACGGGAGCTGGTGGCGTGCCTGCGGACCGGCCGGGCGCTGCGCCAGCCGCGGGCACGGTCTCAGAACAAGCCGCAGGGGCATGTCACCGCGGACGTCGTGCTCAGCGCCCGGCCCGCTGAGGCCGCGGATCGGGCGGTTCCCGGGCACTGGGAGGGAGATCTGATCATCGGCACCGGCCGGTCCGCGATCGGCACCGTCATCGAACGCTCCAGCCGGTCCACACTGCTGGTGCACCTGCCCCGACTGGAAGGCTGGGGCGAGATCCCACCCGTGAAGAACGGACCATCGCTGGGCGGCTACGGCGCCCTCGCGATGAACACAGCCCTGACCGCATCGATGACGAAGCTTCCCCTCCAGCTGCGCAAGACCCTCACCTGGGACCGTGGCAAGGAACTCTCAGCGCACGCGCAGTTCACGCTTGACACCGGCACGAAGGTGTTCTTCGCCGACCCGCACTCGCCCTGGCAGCGGCCCACGAACGAGAACACGAACGGCCTGCTGCGCCAGTACTTCCCCAAGGGCACCGACCTGTCCCGCTGGTCCGCTGAAGACCTCGAAGCCGTCGCTCTCGCGCTCAACAACCGGCCCCGCAAAATCCTCGGCTGGCGCACCCCCGCCGAGGTCTTCGACGAGCAGATACAGTTGCTCGCAACAGGCGGTGTTGCATCGACCGGTTGAACTCGCCGAGTTCTTCACCGACGAGGTCATCCGCGGACTGCTCGCGAACTCCCTCGAGACCGCCGAGCTGCGCGCCGACGGCTTCGTGGACGTCGGCACCGGCCCCGGCTCCGCCGAGGCCGCATACATCGACTGGCTCACGATCAGCGACCAGGCCCAGGCCGTCGTCGACGATGTGGCCCGCATCAAGGCCCACCCGCTCGTCCCGGCGCGCATCCCGGTCTACGGCTATGTCTACGACGTCCGCACCGGTCGCCTCATCGAGGTGCCGGCAGCGACCACAGCAGGCGCAGCGTCCTGAGGACAACCGGATCGGCCGGTCTTGGCATCCGTTACGGGATGCCGGAGCCGGCCGTTTCCGCTTCCAGGTACCACCAGCGGCCGGCAGCGAGGCGGAACCGGCTGCGCTCGTGCTGCTCCTCCGCCTCGGCGCCGCGCCGCCAGCGCGCCCGGAACTCGACGACGCCGGTGGTCCCGGCACCGACCGCGGGGGCGTCCAGGATGCGCAGTCCGACCCAGCGCACGTCGGGGTCAATGTCGATCCGCTCGGGCCGCGTTCGGGGGTGCCACGTGTCGGCGAGGTAGCGAGCGTCACCGAGCGCGAACGCGCTGTACCGCGAGCGCATCAGCCGTTCCGGGCTCGGCGCCGCCTCGCCCCGGTGCAGCGCTCCGCAGCACCTTCCGTAGACGTTGCCACTGCCGCAGAGACAGGGATCCTGGTCGGCCGGGCGACGGATGCCGGACTGTGCCGCGGATCCGAAACTCATGTGAGAAGTCTATGAACCGCGAGCGCGGAGGCTTTCCTTAGAGCAGTCTCAGAGACCGGCCACCACGCTGTCCCCATGACCACGGCGACCCCGTCTCGCACCACCGTCACGGCACCGCATCCCTCTTCGCGGCTCCCGCAGCCTCTTACCTCACCGCGGGCGACCACCAGCGTGCGCGGCAGCCGTCGGGGGCGCTCTGCCCGGCGGGCATGGAATGTCGCTGCGACAGCCGTCATTTGGCTCACGAGCCTGTTCGTTCTTGCTCTGTGGGTGGCCGGCGGCGGCATCCAGGACCTGTGGGGATTCGACGCGGCGGCACTGAACAGCCTGGGCCGCCTTACCGGGCTCGCCGCGTCGAACCTCCTCCTCTACCAGGTGATCCTTCTTGCGCGTATCCCCCTGTTCGAGCGCGGGTTCGGCCGTGATGGCCTCACCCAGATGCACCGACTCGTCGGCTTCTGGTCTTTTTCGCTCATGCTCGCCCACATCGCACTCCTGGTGCTGGGGTACGCGGAAGCGACCGATGTCAACGTCGTCGTCCAGTTCTGGGAGTTCGTGTGGGATTACCCGGGGATGCTTCTCGCAACCGCCGGCACGATTCTCATCATCGTTGTCGCGATCACCTCGATGCGTCGCGCTCGAGCGAAGTTGCGCTACGAGTCATGGCACCTGCTGCACCTGTACGCCTACCTGGGTGTCGGGCTGGCGCTGCCCCACCAGCTGTGGACCGGCGCCGACTTCCTCTTCTCCCCCGTCGCCACCGCCTACTGGTGGGGCCTGTGGGCTGTCAGCGCCGCAGCGATCGTCGTGTTCCGCATCCTGGTCCCCCTCGCGCGCTCGCTGCGTCACCGGGTGCGGGTTGCCGACGTTCGTCCTGATGGCGTGGGCGGTGTGGCGGTGACGATGACCGGACGACGACTGGATCGCCTCGGTGCCCGCGCTGGCCAGTTCTTCATCTGGCGCTTCCTGGATGGTCCGGGCGCCTCGCGGGCTAACCCGTTCTCGTTGGCTGCGGCTCCCGACGGCCGCAGCCTGACGATCTCGGCCCGCATCGTCGGTGATGGCACCGCCCGCCTGGCGCGCCTCACACCCGGCACCCCCGTCCTGTTCGAGGGCCCGTACGGAACGATGACCGGTGATGCCCGCACCGGCGCGAAGCTTCTGATGATCGGCGCGGGCGCCGGAGTCGCGCCGTTGATCTCTCTGCTTCAGGCCGAGGGTTACGCGCCGGGCGAGGCGACGCTGGTCACTCGCGACCACTCGAAAGAAGCAGCCCTGCGCACGGACGCCATCGGTGCCCTCGTCGCGCACCGGGGTCTGCGACACATCCCGCTTCCGGGTCCCCGAGCCCGGACAGCATCCTCGTGGCTGCCAGCCTCGCACGCCGCGTGGACGGGCTCCGATGCGCTGCGCCATCTCGCGCCCGACCTGGAGGACTACGACGTGTTCCTCTGCGGACCCGCGCCATGGATGAAGGCCCTCGAGCATGACCTGCGCGCCGCGGGAGTTCACCGCACCCGCATCCATTCCGAGTCATTCACCGTCTGACCCCTCACACCACGGAGCCTCCGATGAAGCGCATCGTTTACGGACTTCTTGCCACCCTGAGCGGCGTCGTCCTCTTGTTCAGCTACCGCACCTCGCTCGAGGCCGTCATGCCGGTTGCCGCCGACGACACCGCGGGCAGCACGACAACCGTCCCGGCGCCAGCGTCGACGTCATCGAGCTCAGCTGACGCCTCGGGTTCGACCGGAACATCCACCCCCTCGGCATCGCCGTCCCCGTCGACGACCACCACGCAACAGAACACAAGCGGCCTTGCCGACGGCACATACACGGGCGATGCGGTCCGCACCCGCTACGGCAACGTGCAGGTCCAGATCACGGTCAGCGGGGGCGTGATCACCGAGGTCCAGTTGCCGCAGTACCCGAACAGCAATCGCGAGGATCAGCAGATCAATGCCCGCGCACTGCCGGTGCTGATCTCCGAGACGACAAGCGCGCAAAGTGCGTCGATCCGCATGGTCTCGGGCGCCACCTACACCAGCCAGGGGTACACGCAGTCCCTCCAGAGCGCGCTGGATCAGGCACAGCAATGAGTTCCGACGAGCCTCGCGTCTGGGTCCAGACCATCATGGGAACTGTCGTCTCGGTCCACGCCTACGGCACCACCGCGTTCGTGAAGGATGCCGAGACCGCAGCATCCGTGGCTCGTGCGTTCAACGAGCTTCGCGAGGCAGACAGAATCTTCTCGACCTATCGCGAGGACTCGGAAATCAGCCGTCTCCGCCGCGGTGAGATCACACTCGACGATGCGCATCCGCTCGTTGCCGAGGTCGCCGCGGCGTGTCTGAACGCCGAGCAGCGCTCTGGCGGCCGGTTCTCGGCTACCTGGCGCGGTTGGTTCGACCCGACCGGCTACGTCAAAGGGTGGGCGGTCGAGCGGGCGGCACGGATGCACCTTCTGCCGCTCCTGACCGCGGGCGGCGCGACAGCCATCGGCATCAACGCGGGCGGTGACATGCAGGTGGGCACGGCGCCGGGCACCGACTGGGTGTGGCGCATGGGCATTGCCGACCCGCACCGGGCCGGTGAGGTTCTCGCGATCATCGACGTGGTCGATGGCGCGGTTGCGACCTCGGGGACAGCTGAGCGGGGTGTGCACATCCTGGACCCCCGCTCCGGCGAGCCGGCGACCGGCGTTCGCAGCGCGACAGTCGTCGCCGATTCCCTGGCCGAGGCAGACCTCTGGGCAACCGTCGCGGTTGTCGCCGGCGACGACCTGTCGTGGGTTTCAGCGGCGCTCTCGCGGTCGGGCATGACGGTGACCGATGACGGAGGCGTTCGCCGGTGGCTGGGCACGACGGAGGTGGCGGTGGTCACGCGCGAGCACTCGGCAGCGTGATGAGAAAGGTCGTGCCGCTCGGTGAGGTCGACTCGACCTCGATCCGGCCCGAATAGCGAGTCAGCACGTCACGCACCAGCGCGAGCCCGAGTCCGAACCCGCGACGCCTGCCCGTCTCAGACCCACGGGCGAACCTCTCGAAGATGCGCTCCGCGTCGGCCGGGTCGATCCCGCTGCCGTGATCGCTGACGCGGATCTCCACGTCGTCACGGGCAGTTGCAGCAGCGATCGTCACCACGGCTCCCCGCGGACTGTGCTGGATCGCATTGTCGACGACAGCCATCAGAATGCGAGTCAGGGTGGGAAGCGGCATCCGCACCGCCCGGTCGCTCGAGAAGACCTCGAGCGACACCGCGCTGTCATCCGCGAGCGGCCGGAGGCGGGAGACCGCGGCATCCATCGCATCACCGACCGGCGAGACAGCAGTCGTCTCAGCCTTACCCTCGGCCGCCATCAACAGATCGGTGAGCATGTCGTTCATTGCGTCAGCGTCGGAGCGCAGCTGATCGAGAGCTTCGGCGACATCTCCGCCGCGTTCCAGCCGACGCTGCGCGATCTGGATGCGACTGGTCAGGGTCGTCAGCGGCGTGCGCAGTTCGTGACTGGCGTCGGCCACGAAGTTCCGCTGCAGCCGCAGCGCCTCGCCCAGCGGCTGCACGGCGCGGCGGGCAGCGAACCATGCGATCAGCGACAGGATGAGCACGCCCAGGATGCCGAGGCCGATCACCCACGGCAGCACCCGGTCGACGTCAACCACGAGGTCATCGCCAGACCCCCGATGGCCGCCGGGGAAGGGCGTTGCGTGCTCGTTGTTCTCGACACGCGCGCGAAGCAAGATCACGGCAACCAAGACCGACACACCGAGCGCGACGACGATCGCCGACACCGCAGCAACCCACACCCCCACCGAGAAGGCGGCCCGCTGCACGCGACGCCGGTCGGCAGCCTCCGGAGTGGTCATGACGGCTGCCCGACCCGGTAGCCGCGAGCGCGCACCGTCTCGATCATCTCGGGAACCGACTTGCGCCGGATGTAGTGGACGTACGTGTCGACCGACCCCGGCGTATCACCCTCGTGGAACACGGCACCCAGGATCTCTTCTCGACTGAACACGTGCTCGGGGCTGGCGCTGAGCACATCCAGCAACGCGGTCTCGGTCGTGGTGAGCGCGACCCGGCCGCCCGACGGCCCGTACAGCGCCTGGGACTCGGGGACGAACACCCACTCGCCGAGCGTGCGGCGGTGCTGCTCTGCACGGTAGCCGCGCACGAGAGCCCGGATGCGGGCGAGCAACTCACCGTAGTCAAATGGTTTCACGAGGTAGTCGTTGGCGCCGGCATCCAAACCCTCGACCCGGTCATCGACGGCGCCGAGGGCGGTCAGCAGCAGGATGGGCGTCGTAATGCGAGCGGTGCGGATCGCGCGAACCAGATCGATTCCGTCGCCGCCGGGAAGCCGCCGGTCGATAACCATCACGTCGAATCGCTGCTGCAGGGCGCGGGACCGAGCCGACGCGACGTCTGCCGCGTGAACGACGGTATGGAACTCCGAAAGCACCTCGATCGTCATCTGGGCGACGTCCTGATCGTCTTCGACGTACAGCACGTCGGCGTGCGGCCCGCTGTCGTACGGCATGATGCCTCCCGAGCCAACGCTAGCGCGCCGACCTATCGGTTCTCTGGAGTACCGGCATCCTCCCCAGGTGAGCACGTGGATCGTGGACTGTGGATAGTGCCGCCGAGACGGATGCCGCGGGCTACCGTGGTCGACATGACCAGCCGCCGTCCGTTTCGAGCCGCGTCGATCGTGATCGCCGCGATGCTCGCGGTCGGCGCACTGGCCGGCTGCGGGCCGACAGCTCCCACGCCGACCCCGACGCCGACCGGGTTCGCGTCCGAGGAAGAAGCCTTCGCTGCCGCCGAAGCCACCTACCGGGCGTACGTAGACGCTCTGAACCAGGTCGACCTCAGTGACCCCTCGACCTTCGACGAGGTCTATCGCTGGACCACCGGCGACGCGAATGCCGCGATACGAACGTCGCTCTCGTCAATGGCAGCCGAGAGTTGGACGGTGTCTGGCGAAAGCACCGTCACCGTGGTCGAGCTTTCACCGACCGACGACGACAACAACCAAGACAAGGTGTCGCTTGCAGTGTGCGTGGATGTCAGCGGCGTCAATGTCATCGACGCCGACGGTATCTCTCAGGTCGAATCCGACCGGAGAGATGAGGAGCCGCTCACGGTATCGCTCAAGTACTCGGCGAGTGCGCCCTATGGGGCACTCATCGAGTCGTTCAACGGCCGCGAGGGAGAACCGGGATGCAGCTGATTCACGCGAGCCTCGCTCTCGTGGTCGTAGCCACCCTTCTTACACCTGCATCGGGATCGGCTCGATCGGGAAGCTGCGACGGAACGACATGGCTCGGAGGCTGCAGTGTCTCCAACGACGGAAGTCAGATCGACATCGGCGGCACCGCGAACCAGCCAGGCTCTGGCGGTGGATCCGGAAGCGGCGGCACGGGTGGCGCGGGCGGCTCCCCCGGCGATGGCGGATCTAACGGGAACGCCGGCGCCGGGGGTAACGCCCCCGCCGCAGAGGAGTGCCCCATCGTGGGATGCCGAGGCAACTACACCGTCGTCACGTATCCGGACGTGACGATTGACGATCTCGCGAGTTTCGTTCCGGCACGTCCGAGCCTGGGTGGCGAGCCCGCCGGTTTCGGGGTCGTGGGGACCCCCACGAACATCCTGGCCGGGGCATCCACGCACACCCTCACCGGCCCGCTGCTCGGGTGGGACGTGACAGTCAGGTTCCGACCGGCCGGTTACGTCTTCGACTACGGCGACGGATCGAGCGCGCGGACAACGACCGGCGGTGCCACCTGGGCGTCGCTCGGACTCCCCCAGTTCAGCCCGACGTCGACGAGCCACGTCTATCGCGAGCGCGGGACGTACACCGTGTCCCTCACGCTGCAGTACTCGGCTGACGTCGACTTCGGCAGCGGCTGGCGCCCGGTTCCCGGCTACGTCAACGCCCCGGCCCCGCCCTACACCCTCGAGGTCCTCGAGGTCCGCACGGCCCTGGTAGACCGCACCTGCGCCGAGAACCCCACCGGTCCCGGCTGCTGAGCCCTCCGTCGGCCGCTCGCATCGTCGGCGGCGCATGCCAGGATGGGCGCGTGGCAGAACGATTGATGTTGCTCGACTCCGCGTCGCTGTATTTCCGGGCCTTCTACGGCGTACCCGACACGGTCAAGGCGCCGAACGGGATGCCGGTCAACGCGGTGCGCGGATTCCTCGACATGATCGCGAAACTCGTCACCACCTACGAGCCGACGCACCTCGTGGCCTGCTGGGACGACGACTGGCGCCCCCAATGGCGGGTCGATCTCATCCCGTCGTACAAGACGCACCGCGTCGTCGAGATCGTCGCGGGCGGCCCGGATGTCGAAGAAGTGCCCGATCCCCTCGAGGTGCAGGTGCCGCTCATCCGCGAGGCACTCGCCGCCCTCGGGATCACGATCATCGGCGCCGCCGCACACGAGGCAGACGACATCATCGGCACCCTCGCCACCACAGCAACGATGCCCGTCGATATCGTCACCGGTGACCGCGACCTCTTTCAGCTCGTCGACGATGAGCGAAGCATCCGTGTCATCTACACGGCGCGCGGCATGAGCAACCTCGAGCTGGTCACCGACCGCACCGTCGTGACGAAGTACGGAGTGCTGCCCAGCCAATACGCCGACTTCGCGACGCTTCGCGGCGACAGCTCCGACGGGCTGCCGGGTGTAGCCGGCATCGGCGAGAAGACGGCCGCTACGCTCCTCGCTGCGCACGGCGACCTTGCCGGCATCATCGCCGCCGCCGAGCGCGGCGAGGGAATGTCGGCCGGCGTTCGCGCCAAGATCACCGCGGGGCTCGACTACCTCGAGGTCGCGCCCACGGTCGTCGAAGTCGTCCGCGATCTCGACCTTCCCGCGCCTGACACGCACCTGCGACCGCTCGACGACGATCAGCGTGCAGCGGCGGTGACCCTCGCCGAAACCTGGGCGCTCGGCACTTCGGTCTCGCGGGTCATCGAGGTGCTCGCCACGACACGATGACGGCCGCCACCAGCAGCACACAGTAGGCGAGCACGACGACGAGGGATGCCAGCAGCACGGCATCCCACCCGCCGGTCACCTCGTGCAGGGCCCCCATCGCCGGTGCAGCCAGCGCCGCGGCCGCATAGCCCCCGCCCTGCACCAGTGCAGACATCCCGGCAGCCTCGGCGTCCGAACGAGCGATCGCGACAATCGTGCTGAAGATGACCACGAACCCGCCAGCGTGTCCGATGGCCCCGAAACTCAGCCAAACCGCGGCCCACTCGGGCGCGATGATCATGCCCAGCGTCAGCAAGATCCACGACGTGCCAATGGCAACCGCAGGCACGATCCGCGGCGTGAACCGGGCCAACAGCGGAACGATGAACGCCCCGACCACGGCAACACCGTGGAAGAACGCTGTCAAGCCTCCCGCTGCTGCTGCGCTGACACCGAGATCGTCCGCAATGAGTGTGGGCAGCCAAGTCGCGAACCCGTAGTACACGGCAGCTTGCCCCGCGAACGCCAGAAGAAGCATCCACGGAATCGGGTTCCGGAACATCGAAACACCCTGCGTCGCCCCTCTCCCGAGCGGCACCGGAACCGGGCCGGTAAGCGTGTCGGCCTCGCGGTCTGCGACGGATGCCGCGGCAGAGCGCTGCGCACCCGAGAACCGCTCGCCCCACAATTCCCCGCGAGAGGCAGCGCGCCGCAGGTGCAAGACCCACAGCAGCATCCCGGCGATCG
>NZ_DBHD01000075.1:12701-13220 GCF_002296025.1 Microbacterium sp. UBA837 | reverse complement strand
CCGCCGGCCGGATCGGTGTGTTCGACCGGTCGCACTACGAGGACGTTCTGATCGGACGGGTCCGGGAGCTCGCGGATGCCGATGAGATCGAGCGCAGGTATGGAGCGATCAACGAGTTCGAGCGTCAGGTCGCGGCATCCGGAACGCGGATCATCAAGGTCATGCTGCATATCTCGTACGCCGAGCAGAAGGCGCGTCTGATGGAGCGCCTGGATCGTCCCGAGAAGCACTGGAAGTTCACCCCCAGTGACGTCGGCGAGCGGATGCGCTGGCCGCACTACATGGCCGCGTATCAGACGGTCTTCGAGCGGACGTCCACCGAGCATGCACCGTGGTACGTGGTGCCCGCCAATCGCAAGTGGTATGCCCGACTGGCGATCCAGCACCTGCTGCTGGAGGCGCTGGAGAACATTGATCCCCAGTGGCCCACCGCCAGCTACGACGTCGCCCTCGAACGCGAACGCCTCGCCGCAACCTGACCCCCTCCGCCGAGTTGTCCTTCCCTCAGCCGAGTTGTCC
>NZ_DBHD01000075.1:0-12299 GCF_002296025.1 Microbacterium sp. UBA837 | reverse complement strand
CCCACCGTCTGCAAGGATGCGCTCCATGGATGACGAGTTTGAGGGATTCCTCGAGACAGTGACTCCGCTTCTGCGGGACCGCCGGCTCGATGAGCTGCGCGAGTTGCTGGCCGAGCAGGATGCCGCCGATATCGCTCAGCTCCTGGAGCGGGAGGATGCGCGCGACCGCGCGGTGCTGTATCGACTGCTGCGCCGCGACCAGGCGCTCGAGGCCTTCGAACTGCTCGATCCGGGGATGCGGGCTGAGCTCATCGGCGGCCTGCGGGAGGACGACGTCGCGAAGGTCTTCGAGGAACTCGACCCCGACGATCGTGCGCAGCTGATCGACGAACTCCCGGCGGGCGTCGCACGGCAGCTCATGCGGGGCCTCTCACCCGCCGAGCGCGAGCTGACGGCCCCGATGCTCGGGTACCCGAAGAACAGCGTGGGCCGCTTCATGAGCACGGAGTATGTCCGGCTTTCGCCCCAGCTCACGGTCGGGGACGCGCTCAGCCACGTGCGTCACCGCGGTGTGGATGCCGAGACCGTCTACATGCTCCCGGTGACCTCACCGCACCGTCGCTTGCTGGGCGTCGTCGGTTTGCGGGAGCTCGTGATGGGGCGCTCCGACGTCACGGTCGAGGAGCTCATGACCGAGGCGCGGACTGCTCGGGCAACGGATGCCGCAGAGACCGCCGCGCGATCGCTGGTCGACTCCGGACTGCTCGCCATGCCGATCGTCGACAGCGAAGACCGCCTGCTCGGCATCCTCACCGTCGACGACGCGGCCCGCATCCTCGAGGAGGCAGAAGACACGGATGCCGCACGCCAAGGGGCCTCCGAGCCGCTGGGCCGCCCCTACCTCACAACGCCCGTGCTGCGGATTGTGCGCGCCCGTGTGGTGTGGCTCCTGGTGCTCGCCGTCTCGGCGCTGCTCACGGTTCAGGTGCTCGGGATCTTCGAGGCAACACTCGAGCAGGTCGTCACTCTCGCCCTGTTCATCCCGTTGCTGACGGGCACGGCGGGTAACACCGGCTCTCAGGCGGCGACGACAGTCACCCGTGCCCTCGCGATGGGGGAGGTGCGAAAACGGGATGCACTCACGGTGATGTGGCGCGAGGTGCGGGTCGGCGCCTTCCTCGGAGGCCTTCTGGGCATCCTCGGCTTCGCTTTGGCGAGCCTCGTGTTCGATCTCGCCCTGGGGGCCGTGATCGGCCTGACGCTGCTGTTCATCTGCACGCTCGCAGCGACGGTGGGTGGTCTCATGCCGATCCTTGCGATGGCGGTGCGGGCAGATCCGGCGGTGTTCAGCACGCCGTTCATCTCGACGTTCTGTGACGCGACGAGCCTTATCATCTACTTCGCCGTCGCGACCTGGATCCTGCAGTTGGGCTGAGTCCGCCCGCAGGGCTCAGGCGAGGGCGTCGACGATGGGCCGGAACTTCACGCGCGTCTCGAGAAGCTCGGCCTCGGGGTCGCTTGCTGCCACGATGCCGGCGCCAGCGTGCGCGATGACCGGAATCGTGTCGCTGTATCTGGCGGCGTCCCGCTGCGGCTCGGCGCCGATCTGGGCGCAGCGCAGGGCGATCGCCCACTCGCCGTCGCCGTTGGCGTCGATCCAGCCGACGGGTCCGGCGTACCGGCCCCTGTCGAACGGCTCGAGTCGACGGATGACGTCGAGTGCGGCATCCGTCGGGGTGCCCGCGACCGCAGCCGTCGGATGCAGCACCGTGACGAGGTCGAGCGCGGAAGCCCCGTTCGATAGCCGACCCGAGACGTCGGTGGCAAGGTGCCAGAGATTCGGAAGCTCGAGCAGGTGCGGCTCGCCGGGAGCGACGAGGTCACGGGTGAGCGGTGCCAGTGCGTCAACCACGCTCGTGACCGCGAACCGGTGTTCGTCGATGTCTTTGCGGCTCGTCCCGAGTGCCTTCGCTGCGGCGACGTCCTCGTCGGCATCGGCGCCGCGCGCCGTGGTTCCGGCGAGCACGCGCGCGGTCACGGCGCCCTGGTTCACCGTGATGAGGGTTTCGGGACTCGCGCCGATGAGGCCGTCGACGGCGAAGGTCCAGGTGTCGGGGTAATTCGTGGCAAGCGCGCGCACCAGCCGACGCAGATCTGCGCCCGCCGGAATCGTCCCGACGAGGTCCCGTGCGAGAACGACCTTCTCGACCTCGCCCGCCGTGATCGCCTCGATCCCGGAGCGCACAGCGTGCTGGTAGCCGTCGGGGTCGAGCAGGCCGGGTCCGAGCGTTGCGGACCAGTGGGGGCCGTGGGGAACGGACGTAGGCTGCGGCGGCTCAGGATCGCTCTCGTGACGGATCGTTGTGACCCACGCCCGACCGCCGTGCACGCCGGTGATCGTCTGCGGAACGACCAGGAACGGCGGCGCCGTCGAGGCCGGGTCGAACCCGAGCGCGCCGAACGCGACCAGCCCGGTGCCGGGCAGTTGCACGGGATCGGACACTCGAGCGTTTGCCGCCAGGTCGCGCCAGATTGCGGCAATCGGCCGGGACAGCGGGGGCGAACCCGGCCCGCCGATCGTTACGACCGCCGCGCCCGAACCGACGATGCCGTTGCCGCGACGCAACCACGCCAGCGGATTATGCGGATCGGTCAGCGACAGCAGGTCGTCGACCGGCTCGATGTCCCGGGTCTCGACCACCAGCGGTGGGAGACGGGAAGTACGGGTCACCTCACCAGCCTAGACTTCCGGCGTGGATGCGGATCGACTCGGGCGCCCGGTGCCCGGCACTGTTACCCAGTTCCGGTGGCGCAAGTGGGACGACGGCGTCCACTGGGTCCACGACTGCGTCTATCTCGGCCACGACAGCTGGGGCGAGTGGTTCGGGCAGCCGGCGGGATGGCGCAGCATCCGTCCCGGCCGGAACGTCGTGACCGCCGGCCCCAACGTCACCCTCATGCCCCCGAGCGGCGAGTACGCGATGACGGTGAACGCAGCACCGTCGCGGACCCGCATCTATATCGACCTCGGCTGGGACATCGGCTGGTCGCAGAGCGCTCCCGGCGTCGCGGAGGGCATCGACATGGATCTGGATGTCGTGCGAGCCCTCGACGAGCGCGGGATCTGGATCGACGACCGCGACGAGTGGGACGAGCACCGCGTCCACTACGGCTACCCGCGCGAGGTGGTCGAGCGGCTCGAAACGTTGGCTGTCGACCTGGAACGGCGGGTGCGCGCCGCGGAGGCTCCCTTCAACGACGCCACGGCGGATGCCTGGCTTGAGCGCCTCGCCGCCCGTGGACTGGCCCCCCAGGGTCTTGATCGTTGAGCGAGCGCAGCGAGTCGAAACGCCCCGGACTCGCCCCTCACGTGGCGTCCTAGACTCGACGCGTGACCCAGTCCCATCGCGCAGATCTCCAGAAGGACCCGGCCCGCGTCAGCGGAATGTTCGACGAGGTCGCGGCAGGCTACGACCGGACGAACACCATCCTGAGCGTCGGTAACGACCGTCTGTGGCGACGTGCGACGACCCGTGCGCTGTCACCGCGCCCGGGGCAGCGCATCCTCGATCTCGCGGCAGGGACCGGCACCTCGAGCGTCGCGATCGCGCGCACGGGCGCCGACGTCGTCGCCGCTGACTTCTCCCCGGGCATGATCGCCGAGGGGCGCCGTCGCCACGCCGGCGTCTCTGGCGTGAGCTTCGTGGAAGCAGACGCAACGGCACTGCCGTTCGAGGACGAAGAGTTCGACGCCGTCACGATCTCGTTCGGACTTCGGAACGTCCAGGATGCCGACGCCGGCCTGCGCGAAATGCTGCGGGTGACCAAACCGGGTGGGCGACTGGTGATCTGCGAGTTCTCGCACCCGACCTCTCCGGCTATCTCCGCTCTGTATCGGTTCTACAACGACCGCATCCTCCCCCCGGTCGCGCGGTTGGTCAGTTCGAACGGCGACGCGTACGACTACCTCAACGAATCAATCCGCGCGTGGTCGGATCAACCGGCCCTTGCGGGGCGCATTCGGGCTGCGGGATGGACGGATGTGGCGTGGCGAAACCTGACGCTCGGCGTCGTGGCGCTGCACCGGGCGCGCAAGCCCGTCGGGGATGGTGGCTCCCAGCCCCGGTAGGCTTGTGGTGTGACCCCCTCCGCGTCAAGTTCCCGAATAGCGAGCCAGCTGGGTCTCGCGGAACGGATCTTCGCGGGCCCTCGTGCGCGCCGTCTCATCGACGGTGTCGAAGCCGGGCTGGATCGGGTCGATGCAAATCTCGAGCGGGAGCTTCACATCTCGGACGCGCTGGCTGATGCGACAAGCCGGTACCTGTTCGATGCCGGCGGCAAGCGCGTGCGTCCGATGCTTGCTCTGCTGACCGCACACCTCGGTGACGGCGTCACGGAGGACGTTGTCGAAGCTGCCACGGCGCTCGAGCTCACCCACCTCGGTTCGCTTTACCACGACGACGTGATGGATGATGCCGACAAGCGTCGCGGGGTGCCGAGCGCTCACTCGGTGTGGGGCAACAACATCGCCATCCTGACCGGCGACCTCCTCTTCGCTCGTGCGAGCCAGATCATGGCGCGGCTGGGAGAGGGAGCGATCCGACTGCAGGCGAACACCTTCGAGCGGCTCGTCCTCGGTCAGATGCACGAGACTGTCGGGCCGACGGATGCTGATGACCGCGTCGCGTTCTACCTGCAGGTTCTCGCAGACAAGACCGGATCGCTGATCGCCGCGGCAGCGCAGTCGGGCATCATCTTCAGCAACGCTCCCACCGAGTACGAAGAGCCGGTACGCACCTTCGGTGAGGCAGCCGGCGTCGCCTTCCAGCTGCTGGATGACGTCATCGATCTCTCGGCAGATCCCGATGAGACCGGCAAGGTGCCGGGGACGGACCTCCGCGCTGGCGTCCCGACGATGCCCTATCTGCTTCTCGCGCGCCGTGACGACCCCGAGGCTCGCGCTCTTCGCGACCGGATCGACGAGGGCGTCGCCCGGATCGCTGACGGCGAGGACCCCGCGTTGCTGGACGAGCCTCTTGCGATGCTTCGGTCTGACAGGTCAACGCGCGAGACTGTGGAACTCGCCAACGCTTGGTCGCGTGATGCGATCGCGGCACTCGATCCCATCCCTGACGGCCCGGTCCGCGAAGCCCTCACGAGGTTTGCGCAGGCCGTCGCCGACCGCTCGAGCTGAGGCCGTCCCGGCGCTCTTGCGCCGAATCACCGTGCTCTCGCGTCCCGAAAGGAACACATGACCACTCTGAGGTTGGCCATCGTCGGCGCAGGCCCGGCGGGCATCTACGCTGCTGACATCCTGCTGAAGGCGGAGCGCGCGTTCGACGTGTCGATCGACCTGTTCGAGCAGCTGCCTGCGCCGTACGGCCTCGTCCGATACGGCGTAGCTCCCGACCACCCTCGCATCAAGGGCGTCATCACGGCCCTGCGCGAAGTGCTCGACAGGGGCGACATCCGCATCTTCGGCAACGTCGAGTTCGGTCGCGACATCACCCTCGACGACCTCAAGCGCCACTACAACGCCGTCATCTTCGCCACCGGCGCCGTCCGCGACGCGACCCTCGACATCCCGGGAATCGACGCCGAGGGGTCCTACGGTGCTGCCGACTTCGTGAGCTGGTTCGACGGGCACCCCGACGTGCCCCGCACCTGGCCGCTGACCGCGCAGTCGGTAGCCGTCGTCGGCAACGGCAACGTCGCGCTCGACATCACCCGCATCCTCGCCAAGCACGCCGATGATCTGCTGCCCACAGAGATTCCCGCGAACGTCTATGAGGGGCTCAAGGCCTCGCCCGTGACCGACGTCCACGTCTTCGGCCGTCGCGGGCCCGCGCAGGTCAAGTTCACGCCGCTCGAGCTGCGCGAGCTCGGTGAACTGCGGGATGTCGACATGGTCGTCTACGACGAGGACTTCGACTACGACGAGGCATCCCGGACGGCGATCGAGAGCAACAAGCAGGTCAAGGTCATCGACCGCGTGCTGCAGGAATGGCGGACCCGGCCCGGTGTGAACAACGCGGGCGGGACGGCATCCCGTCGCCTGCACCTGCACTTCTGGGCTCGGCCCGTCGAGGTGCAGGTCGATGACCGCGGCCACGTGTCGGGCTTCGTGTACGAGCGCACGCGCCCCGACGGGCAGGGTGGTGTCGCCGGAACCGGTGAGTTCCGCGAGGTTCCCGTCCAGGCCGTCTACCGTGCCGTCGGCTACTTCGGATCACCGCTTCCCGAGGTGCCGTTCGATGAGCGGCACGGTGTGATCCCCAACCACGAGGGCCAGGTTCTGCGCGCCGATTCCAATGAGCGCGCACCTGGGCTGTACGCGACCGGATGGATCAAGCGTGGCCCGGTCGGCCTGATCGGTCACACCAAGTCCGACGCGATGGAGACCGTGCGCCACCTCATCAACGATCAGGGTTCGTGGTGGCAGCCTGAGGACCCGTCGGAGGCGGCGATCCCCGCACTCCTGGCCGAGCGCGGTGTCGCCTGGACCGACCTGGAAGGCTGGCACCGTCTCGATCAGCACGAGATCGGTCTGGGTGAGCCTGAGGGGCGTGCCCGTATCAAGGTGGTGCCTCGCGACGAGATGGTTGCCATCTCTCGAGGCGAGTGAGTTCCTCGCGGAGGCTGTCGCCGGGGCTGATCGCAGCTCTCGGCTTCGTCTCCGCTGTCGGTCCGTTCGCGACCGACATGTACCTCGCATCCTTCACCGACATCGCGGGCGACCTCGGCGTTGACGCCGCGGCCGTGCAACTGACGCTCACCTCATTCCTCGTGGGTGTCGCGGTGGGTCAACTCGTACTCGGTCCCTGGTCCGATCGCGTCGGGCGACGCCCCGTCCTCGTCGTCGGCGGAGTGATCTTCGCTCTGTCCAGCATCGCGCTGGTGTTCGCCCCGACGATCGCCGTGTTCGTCATCCTGCGATTCGTGCAGGGTTTCTCGGGGTCTGCGGGGATGGTGTTGGGGCGCACCGTCGCTGTCGATCTCAGCCCCAAAGAGACTGCGGTGCGCGCTCTTAGCCTCATCGTGGTCGTTGTCGGGGTTGCGCCGCTGGTCGCACCACCGATCGGCGGTCTGCTGAGCGAGGTCGTTGGCTGGCGCGGCGTGATGGCGGCGCTCGCGGTCGTCGCGGTGGTGATGCTGGTCGTGTCGCTGGCCGTCGTTCCGGAATCCCTCTCCATCGAGCATCGCCATACTGCCGGGATGTCGCAGACGCTCGGCGCCTTCCGCGGATTGCTCGCCGACCGCGCTTTTCCCCTCTATACGGGTGCCTACGCGCTCACGTTCGGCGCGATCATGGCGTACGTGTCGGCGTCGCCGTTCGTGGGCCAGGTTGTGCTCGGGATGTCGCCGACGGTGTACTCGATCTCGTTCGCGGTTGCAGCCAGCGGCGTCATCCTCTCGAACATCGTGAACGCCCGGGTCGCAGTGCGGTTCGGGCCGAGACGGATGCTGGGCGTTGGCCTGGGCGCCACGACCGGCGCCGCTGCGCTTCTGCTGGCACTCACGCTGACCGGTACCCTCACGATCCCGGGGTTCGTGGCCTGTGCGTTTCTGCTCACTCTCGGACTCGGATTCACGATGTCCAATGCCAGCGCTTTGGGCCTTGCCCGCGCCGATCACGCTCGCGGTGCGGGCTCAGCAATCATGGGAACATCGCAGTTCGTCATCGGTGCTGTGGCGTCACCGCTCGTGGGGTTGGCGGGAGAGGACACGGCTGTGCCGATGGCAGTCGTGATCGCGGCGATGATGGCGCTCTCGCTGCTGCTCGGCATCCTGGCCCTGCGGACGACCCGCCGCGGCCGCCGCTGAGCCGGCTGGCGCGGCGCGCGGCTCTTGTGCCTTACATTGAGGTGTCCAGAGTGCGTGGGTGAGGTGGTCGCCCGCGCACCGTATCGAGGAGTCACTATGTCCCGGTCCCGCTTTGTCCCTGCCGTCGCCGTCGTCGGTATCCTGCTGCTCGCTGGTTGTGCACCGACCCCCGAGCCTTCGTCCACGCCAACCTCTGAGGCAACGCAGAACGACACGCCCAGCACCGAGCCGACGCAGGAGCCGCAGTCGTTCGTCGCGAACGTTCCCACGGACTGCGCAGCGGTCGGCACGGCCGAGAGCCGCGCCGACAGCGTCGATCAGCTGAACCTTCAGGGTGACGGCGCCGACTTCGTTCGCCCGGTTCCCGAGGGCTCCACGCTGCTGCTCGGCTGCGACTGGTTCGCTGGCGACAGCCAGGGCGTGCTGCTGCTGATCAGCGAGGTCGACCCCGCAGCCGCCGAGGCATATGTCGCAACCCTTCCCGGTGAGGGGTACACCTGCGTCACGGGGGATGCCGGAAACCCGGTGTGTCAGATGGTCACCCCGAACGCCGAGTTCTCGGTCGACACTGTCGAGACGATCACGAGCCGCGAGGACATCTGGATCTACTCGTCGGTGACGAACGTGGACGCCGAGATGCTGCTGGGCGATCTGAACCTGCAGATCTGGGGCAACTGATCCCGTTCGTGTCGGTCCTGACACGGTTGGCCCTCACTGGCGGCCGTGTCAGGATCGATGCGTGAGCATCAACAACCCGAGCGACAAGACCCCCATGAGTCGCCGAGGACTTCTCGCGTCAGCACTGGCTGCGGGAACTGTCGGTGCACTCGCGGGTTCCGCGGCGCCGGCGGCGGCCGCGGCTGAGGATCCCCGCGGTCCGAACGAGGTTTGGCTCAAAGGGTCGGGCCTGAAAGTCACCAGCGATGAATGGCAGCCGCTTCCAGAGGGCTACTCGTGGGGTCCCGGGAGAATCCTCTATTACTCGGTCGTCATGGAACAGCAGACGGAGGCGCGGCGTGTATGGGCCGTCGTCCTTCCGGACGGGACTCAGCGCACATTCCCGGAGTCGGCATATATGTCGCAACTCCGCATGGCTTTCGCCGAACGCGGCTGGCGCTGGACCACCACTAATCACCCCGCGGCATCCCACGTCGTTGTGTACCTGGAGCCAGCTGATTTCTTCGCTGCTGGGCTCGGCGACGCTCCCCCGATCAGGTAGCTTCGGTCTCTTCGCGTCCCGCACGAGAACGGGCGGCGATAGTCTCAACTCGTGGAAGAGGTGTGGCTTCCTGACCTGCTCGGCGGTCGCTTTCGGCAGCGCACGCTGAGTTTGGGAAGTGATGCCGAGGGCGAGGTCGTCGCTACGCTCGTGCGGCTCCTGCCGTCGTGGCCTGCCTCGTGGACGGGGCGTCTTCGCGACGTCGACGTTCTCTACGTCCATGGGTGGTCGGACTACTTCTTCCAGACGGGCCTCGCGCAGTGGTGGACAGACCGGGGCGCCCGGTTCTATGCGCTCGACCTGCGCAAGTACGGTCGGAGCCTGCGGGCTGGCCAGACGCCGGGTTACGTCTCATCGCTGGCCGAGTACGACGCAGACATCGCGGCGGCACTCTCGGCGATGGGGCGCGAGGATAAGCCGGGGCGGCGCCTCGTGCTGTTGGGCCACTCCACGGGCGGGCTCACGCTCTCGCTGTGGGCGGCGCGGCATCCGGGGGTTGCGTCAGCGCTTGTGCTCAACAGTCCGTGGCTGGAGTTCCAGACGGGGGCCTGGGGCCGAGAAGCGCTCACGCCCCTCGTCGCGGCCCGAGCTCGGTGGGACCCGTTGGGGATGCATCCGGTCGTCGATCTCGGCTTTTACACCCGAGCGCAGCAGGAGGTCGGGACTCTGCCGGAGGCGCCGGAAGGATGGCGGCCTGAGCGTGGGTTTCCGACCACTCCGGGCTGGCTCAAGGCGGTGCTCGACGGCCACGACACCGTTGCGCGAGGGATCGACGTGGCATGCCCCGCGCTCGTGCTGCTGTCGCAGCGGTCGAGCTCGCCGCTGGTGTGGCGCCCCGACATGCTCGAGACCGATTCCGTTCTCGTCGTCGATGACATAGCGAAGGCGGCGACCCGCCTGGGCCGGCTCGTCACGATCGCACGAATAGACGGCGCGCTCCACGACGTGTTTCTCTCCCGCGCAGCCGTGCGGGAGAAGGCCTACCGCGTGCTGGGGGAGTGGATGCAGTCGCAGACGCTTCGCTAGCCTGCGGAGGGTGCTCGACCGTCTCCGACGGCCCGCCCCTCTCGCAGGTCGTCTGCGCGAGGCGGAGCACATCTTCGGACCCGGCATACTGCGACAGTGCACCGGCGACGCGGGCGAGCGAGACCACGCCTCCGAGCTCCTGGTACTTCTGATTGGCGCTCGCGCCCAGCACCTGGTTGAAATCCTCCTGGTGGATGCGCGCGCCACCGGCTCGATCAAAACGTTCGATCACGAGCGTCGGCAGTCCGTCGAACTCCTCGACCCGGGTATCGAAAGCCGCGAGTCCGAGGCGACGTGAGAGGCGCGCGCCGTACTCCTCATCGAAGATGACAGTTGGTCGTGTGGGCAGTTGAGGCTTCAGGATGTGCGTCGACGGGAAGCCGCCGAGTGCTTGGTTCCACCTGGCTCCGGTTCACGCCAAGACGATCTTCGGCTGGACGCCGCCCAGTGAGGTCCGCCCATAGTCCGTCGCGTTCCCGAGCGGAGCGCCGATCGGATCCTCCAGGAGGCGTCGGATCCCCTCAGCGTCGATCGGGATCACCTCGGGAGTCCGTGGTTCCGACGGGTCGTCGACATCCCAGATCTGCAAGGCACCCGCGACGTCACGTCCGTACCGCGCCAGAAACGCGGGTATGTCGCCCCGCCGCATACCACCCTGCGTGAGCATGTAGTCGAGTTGGTCGCCTTCGGGCAGGAGCTCGGCGAACCAGTTTCGGCGACGCCCTGCATGTTGCCTTGGCATCGAAGCCAGCAATGGAATCGCAACCGACATCACCCGGCTGTTTACCCCGAATGTCTCCCGTGCCTCATCGGTGATCTCGACGTCGAACGAGCGTGCATCAGGGCCGTGGATGTGTCCGATGACCGTGCCATAGAGCTCGACGGCGAGCCTCATGACCGGGCTTCACCATCCCACATAGCCGATAGCTCGACCCCGGTCGCCCGCATGAGGTCGAACATTCGACGAGCCCAGATCGTGGGCTTTCCGGATTCGAGCTCACTGATAGACCGCTGCGAGATGCCGAGTTGGTCGGCTAGCTCCATCTGTGTCAGGCCTCTTGCGAGCCTCGCCTGTTGGATCGCAAGCCCGATGTCGGCTGGGGAGCGCAGCTTTGCTTCGTACGATGCCATGGCCGTCCCTACTACGAAATTCGGATATAGCAAGTTGTAGTGGGATTCTACGGGCGCGCGACGAAGCCGTCTGTTGTCGTCGGGTCTGCTGGCCGCCCTCCGTTAGCGTGGAGTGGTTGCACGGATCGAGGGGGCACAGCGTGGTCACGGGTGAACTGAGACGTCAGGTCGACAAGGTCTGGGATGCCTTCTGGTCGGGCGGCATCGCCAATCCCGTCGAGGTGATCGAGCAGATCACGTATCTGCTGTTCATCCGGCGGCTTGACGATCTGCAGTTGCTCGCTGAGAAGAAGGCAGCCCGCTTCGGCGAGGAGGTCGAGAACCCGGTCTTTCCCGAGGGGTACGACAATGATCTGCCGAGCCGTCGGCCGTACCGCGATCTGCGGTGGAGCGTGTTCACGAACTTCGCGCCCGCCGAGATGTTCGAGGTCGTCTCCGAGCATGTGTTCCCGTGGTTGCGCCGGCTGGGTGCCGAGGGGTCGAGCTACGCGCGGAACATGCGCGATGCCCGGTTCACGATCCCGACCCCGGCGCTGCTGACGAAGGTCGTCGACCTGCTGCACGAGATTCCGATGGAAGATCGCGACACCAAGGGCGACATCTACGAGTACATGCTCTCGAAGCTCGCGACCAGCGGCACGAACGGGCAGTTCCGCACGGCCCGGCACATCATCAAGCTCATGGTCGACCTGCAGCGTCCGCGCCCCGACGACCTCATCATCGATCCGGCCGTCGGAACCGCGGGGTTCCTCGTCGCCGCCGAGGAGTACCTGCGCGAGCACCACCCCGAGCTGTGGGCGGATGCCGCCAGTCGCGCCCACTTCCACGGCCCGATGTTCACCGGCTACGACTCCGATGCCGCCATGGCCCGCATCGCCAGCATGAACATGCTGCTGCACGGCGTCGAGAACCCGACGATCGAGCGCGCGGATTCGCTGTCGGAGGGGCATCCGGGCGATGACCGCTACACGCTCGTGCTCGCCAACCCGCCGTTTGCCGGGTCGCTCGATCAAGAGACCGTCTCGAAGGATCTGCAGAAGCTCGTCAAGACCCGCAAGACCGAGCTGCTCTTCCTCGTGCTCATGATCCGGATGCTGCGCAACGGCGGACGTGCCGCGGTCATCGTGCCCGAGGGCGTGCTGTTCGGGTCGAGCAACGC
>NZ_DBHD01000016.1:0-6258 GCF_002296025.1 Microbacterium sp. UBA837 | reverse complement strand
GCGGGCGATTGCCGCCGTCGGCACTGGTGCGACGATGCGATCCGGCCCGGGCTTCCTGCGTACCCTTCCCGGTGCGGAAGCACTCGAATCGCTGGCCTACCGCTTCGCGATCATGGGCTTCGTCTTCTGGACCTTCACGCTGATCGCCGGATCGATCTGGGCCAACGACGCGTGGGGCCGCTACTGGGGCTTTGACACGAAGGAAGTCTGGACCTTCGTGATCTGGGTCCTCTACGCCGGTTACATCCACGCCCGGGCGACGCGCGGGTGGCGCGGCGCCCGCTCAGCGTGGCTGTCGATCGTCGGATTCGCGGCAGTGATCTTCAACTTCACGATCGTGAACATGTTCTTCAAGGGACTGCACGCCTACAGCGGCCTCAGCTGAGGCTTTGGCCGACTCTCGTCATCCGGGCCGGTTCCGCGTCTGGCCCCATCTTTCGGTCGCGCCTTCCTGCGGGCTGCAGGCACCCATACCCACGCCAAGGCGCGACTGAGCTGCTCTTCAGGGACGCTCTGGGTCTGACGAAAGATCTCGGTCGCGCCTAGATGCGGGTGGAGGCGGGGAAGACCCACACCAAGGCGCGACCGAGCTGCTCGGTACGGGTGCGACGGCGCGACGGATGCTGCGGCGTGCACACGGCTCGTCATCCTTCGGTCGCGCCTTGACGTGGGTGTGGGGCCGTGAGACCCGCGCGAGGGCGCGACCGAAGGGGATGTGCGCGTCAGCGCGGCTAGTTTGTGGCGGGGGCGGCGAGGATGGCGCGGGCCGTGGTCGTCCGCTTGGCGGCCACCGCGAGGATGGTCGCGATGAAGGCGAGGCCGCTCCAGATCAGGAGACCCGCGATCCCCGCGCTGACACCGCCCGACCCGGTCAGGGCGCCGAGCATCGCGTTGTACGCGGGCGAGACCGGCATGACCGCGTCGATCGCCGTCAGCACACCGGGAACCGTGGACACAATTCCGGTTGCAACGGCGAGTACGCCGATCAGGGCGGCCGCCCAGCGGCCGGCGCCACCGAAGACGGCAACGAGTGCCTGGTTCACTGCAGCGAACGCGATACCGGCCAGGATGCTGACCCCGGCGAAGATCGACCAGTCTCCCCAGTCATAGCCAGCAGAGATCTGGACGATCCCAGCCACGAGCAGACCCTGGACGGCGCCGATCGCCGCGGCGGGGGCCAGCGAGCGCAGGGCGAGCAGCACGGACGGCGACCGGGAGGCGAGCGTGCGAGCCGGGAAGGCCCGGAGCACGACGAACGAACCAAGTGCGCCGAACCACAGGGCGAGCGCGGTCAACAGCGGAATCGCTGACGCGCCGAACAGGTCGGAGCCGACACCTTCCGCCGCCACGGGATCGGCCACGACCTCCGCGAGGCTCGCGGCCTCGGCATCCGTATACGACGGGAGCTGCTCGACCGCCGTGTGGAGCCCATCCGCGAGGGAGGTCGTGCCATCGGCGAGCTGTCTCAGCCCGTCGCTCAGGGTCGTGGCACCGGTAGCGGCGTCACCGACACCGGTGGCGAGACCCGATGCGCCCGACGCGAGCTGTGCGCTGCCGGCAGCGAGGTCGTTTGCGCTCGCTGCGAGCTGATGGACGCCCGCGGCCGCCTCGTTCGCACCACCGGCCAGTCCCGTGATGCCGGAAGTGACCTGTGAGCTCCCGCCCGCGAGTTGAGTCACGCCGGCTGTCAGGTCGGGTCCGAGCGTTGACAGGTCGTCGACCCCGGCAGCGATCGTATCGGCGTTGTCGAGAATGTCGTTGACCGCAGGCAACGCGGCGTTGGCCTCATCGGCGATCTGGGTGAGTGTCTGACAGACCGGGCCCGGGAGGCCAAGATCCGTACACGTCGCGACGAGCTGGTTGAGGTCGTCGACAGCTCCATTCACCGAGGCGCTGATCTGCTCGCTGTTGGCAGCGAGCTCGTATGCGGCATCGACAACGTCTTGCGGGAGGGTTGGAATTTGGGCGGTCTGCGCCGCCAGCTGATTCAGGCCGTCGGTGACCTGCTGTGAACCGCTGGCTACGGCTCCGGCTCCCGCGGCCCACGAGTCCAGGCCGTTCGCGGCGTTCGTCGCCCCGGCTGACCAGGCGGTCAGGCCGCCACTGAGTCGGCTCGTTCCGGCGGAGAGTTGCGAAGCTCCCGATGCAGCGTCCTGCAGCCCGCTCGCAAGTTCGGCCGACCCGTCAGCCGATTGCTTCATCCCGTCGGCGAGCTGGTCGGCGCCATCGGCTGCCTCGCCGAGCTGGTCACCGAGGGTCGTGAAGCCGAGGAACACGTTCTCGAGGTAGGCGGTCGAGATCTGCTCGCCGGTCAGCGTTGCCGCGGTCGAGGTGATCTGAGCGGTAATGGCGTCGTCGACGATGAGGCTGTCGGGCGGCGTCGTGACCTCGATGGTGGCGCGCTCCGGAGTTTCGCCGGGGCGGGTCGATGTCGCTGCGGCCGAGAAATTCTCGGGAATCGTCACGACTGCGGCGTAGGTGCCGTCGGCGAGGCCCGTGGCCGCGTCGTCGGCGTTCGAGATCGTCCAGGTCAGGTTGCTCTCGCTATCCCCGGAGCCTTCCACGAGGCCGGCTGTGAGCTGGCGTCCGAGTGGGACGTACTGACCATCGATCGTGACAGCCTGATCGTTGTTCACAATCGCGGCGTTCATCGTGTCAAGCCGCGACGCGGGGTTGTACAGGGCGACCACCAGGATGCCGCCGATGACGGCGGGCAGCAGGATGACGCCAAGGATCGTCAGCCACGTGATGGGCCGGCGGGTGCGAGCTCGTTCGACAGAAATGCTCATGCGTGCTCCTCAGCGGAAGCGGGAACGGGTGTGTGAAGACGTGTGGGAAGCGCCAGTGAGTGCACGCCCGCACGGTGGGCGTCGGCCATGAGGCTGAGCGCCGAGCCCTCATGCTGGGTCGAGGCCAGGATCGTGAGTGGCGAGTGCGCGTCATCGAAACGCTCGCGACGTGCGACTGCCGCATCACGCAGGAGCGCCGCAGCCTGATCTCGCGTAGCTTGGCCTTCGAGTCGGCCGAGACCATCGATGACGACGATCAGCGCGGATCCGCGCAGGGCGCGCGCGAGCTCCGCGAGGGGATCGTCGGCATCCGCGAGGAGTGCAACTCCGACCTGTGAACGCACCCATGCGGCACGCTCGGGAAGCAGGTGCCCGGCAACTCGCAGGCGGCCGCCGGTCGGGGCGAGGCGGCCGGCGATCGTTAGCAGCAGGGCGCGTGAGGCGCGCGGGTCGCCGGTGACGATGACCGTGTCGCCGAACTCGACGCTGGTTGTCACCCCGGCGAATACGTCGACATCACCGCCGTGCGCCGACCCGTAGGCCAGCAGATCGAGATCCTCGGCGGCCACGGCTGCGATGCGGTCGGACTTAGGCCAGTCCTTGAGCGAGAGCTCTCGCTCCACGGCTTCGCCCTCGACGTCGAAGTGCGGCAGCACACGGTGCATCCACCGCGGCATCCACCACGCGTGCTGACCCAGAAGAGTCATCACGGCGGGAACCAGCGTCATTCGCACGAGGAACGCGTCGATCGCGATGCCCGCGGCAAGGCCCAGCGCGATGGGTTTGATGTTGATGTCACCCTCCGGAACGAACGCCGCGAACACCGCAAACATGATGACCGCGGCTGCGGTGACGACCCGGGCGGATGCCGTGAACCCCGACCGGACGGCGCTGATCGCCGTCGCGCGGTCGGCCCTCCCGCCGCGGGCGCGCCGCAGGTGGACATAGTCCTCGCGCATCCGCGACACGAGGAAGACCTCGTAATCCATTGCGAGACCGAAAAGGACCCCCATGAGGATGATCGGCATGAAGCTGATCACGGGGCCGGTCTTGGACACGTGGAGGGCGTCGGCGAAGACTCCCCATTCGAAGACCAGGGCGACGATCCCGAACGCGGCAGCTACCGAGAGGAGGTACCCCGCGGCTGCCTTGAGGGGAACCCAGATCGATCGGAAGACGATCGTGAGCAGCACGAGCGAGAGACCCACGACGAAGATGCCGAATGGCAGGAGCGCGCCGCCGAGCCGGTCGGAGATGTCGATGGCGATCGCGGTGAAGCCCGTGACCTTCAGGTCCACGCCGTATTCGTCGAGAAGGCGATCGTGCTGAGCTCTCAGCTCTCGCACGAGTTCTGCCGTGGCCGGGTCATCGGGCGCGGTCTCGGGGACGATTTGCACGATCCCGGTGTCGGCGGTGCGGTTCGGCGTCGCGAGCGCGACCTCCTTCACGCCGGGGATCGTCGCGATGTCGTCGCCGAGGTCCTGCATGAGGGTCAACGGGTCGGTCGAGGTGACGATCGTGCCGGTCATGATGAGCGGCCCGTTGGCGCCGGCGCCGAAGTGCTCGGCGACAAGGTCGTAGCTCTGCCGCGCCTCGTTGTCTTCGGGCAGCATCCCGGCGTTGGGAAGCGCGAGTGCGAGGCTGCCGGCCGGTATCGCGAGCGCTCCGAGGAGCGCGACCACGGAAACCGTCGTGACGATCGGATGCCGGGTCACGAGCTTCACCCACGGATTCGTTTTCTTTCCGTGCGTGATGGTGGGTGCGGGTTCTGCCTCCGGTGCGGATGCTGCCGCGGCATCCTCGCGGGCTGATGTGCCGCGTCGGCGCCGCGAGGCGCGCGGCGCGCGCCGGGGCCACCCGGCAACCCGGCCCTTGACGAATCCGAGGAAGGCCGGAGTGAGGGTCACGGCGATGGCAACGGCTATCGCCACGGCGACGGATGCCGCGATGCCCATCGTCGTCAGGAAGGGGATGTTCGCGAACGAGAGGCCGATCAGCGCGATGAGCACTGTCGCGCCGGCGAACACGACTGCGGAGCCCGCGGTTCCGGTGGCGCGGGCTGCGGCCTCCTCCGGGTCCACCCCTTCGCGGACGGCATCCTGCTGGCGGGAAATGATGAAGAGGGCGTAGTCGATACCGACCGCAAGCCCCAGCATGAGGGCGAGCATCGGCGTCGTCGACGAGATCGTGGCGAAGGCCGTGGAAATGAAGATGAGCGCCATCGACAGTCCGACACCCAGCAGCGCCGTGATGAGGGGGAGCCCGGCGACGACGAATGAGCGGAAGGTGACGATCAGCACGACCAGGGCAAGGATCACGCCGAACAGCTCGACGATCGAAAGTGTCGGCAGTGACTGGGAGAAGAGGTCGCCGCCGAGGGCCACGGTGGTGCCGGCCGGAAGTTCAGCCTGCAGGGCGTCGGTGATCTCGAAGAGCTGATCCTTCGTCTCCGCGGAGACCGACGACGCCTGTCCCTCGAACTGGAAACGCACCAGGGCTGCCGATCCGTCATCGGAGATGAGACCCGAGATCGCCTCGTCGTACGGGTCGCTGACGGCGAGGACCCCGTCAATGCCCTCGATCTCGTCGATCGTCTGGGCGATGTCTTCAGGGAACGGTGCGTCCTCAACAGTCATGCCCTCGGGGGCGACGACGATGAACTGCGCACTGGTTCCCGAGACTTCAGGAAAGGTCCGCTGCAGCTCCTCGAGGCCCGCCTGTGACTCGGTTCCGGGAATCGAGAAGGTGTTGTCGGTGCCCTGCTGGAAGAGCACAGCTCCGCCGCCCGCGAGGACCAGCACGAGAAGCCAAGACGCGAGCACCCGCCACGGGTGCCGATACGCCCATCGTCCGAGGGCATAGAGAACGGTGGACACGGGTCTTCCTCCGGGAGTCGTCAAGGGGAGTCTCGATACACCGGTGTATCCGATACGCATGTGTATCGTAGACGATTGCTGAGACCAGCAGGCTGAAGGCTCGGTGTGAACACCGGTGAGGGGAGGGCGTGATGTCGGCAGATGACGCTGACGCCACCCGGCATGTGCTGCAGGCGATCGACGGCATCACCCCTGACGGGGCGCGTGGTCGCGAGCGCACTAAAGCGCGGCTGATGCGCGCCGCCTACGAGGTGTTTGCCGAAGTCGGGCTCGACGGAGCCTCGGTCGAGGCGATCTGCGAACGTGCCGGATACACGCGCGGTGCGTTCTATTCCAACTTCTCCACAAAGGAAGAGCTGTTCTTCGAGCTGGTGCGCGCGGTGACCGACCGCAAGCTTGAAGCTGTCTCCGAACGCGTGGACGGCTTGCGTGCCCAGGATGCCGCGTTGACGCCCAACGAGCTGGTGCAGAGCGTGCTCGATGGCACCGCCGAAGGGCTCCTCGATGTCGTCCTCATGAGCGAGATCCGGTTGCGCGCGATGCGCGACGACGAGACGGCGCGGGCGTATCTTGCGTGGGCTTCGAGCCTCATC
>NZ_DBHD01000152.1:15289-22039 GCF_002296025.1 Microbacterium sp. UBA837 | reverse complement strand
ACCGCAGGAAGCCTGACGACACCGGAGAGGATGCGCCGGCGCACCCATGCGAGCAGCTCGCGAGCCAGGACACCAAGCCGGATGACGAGTCGTTCACCCCGGTACAGCGCCGCGACCGTGAGCACGGCTGCCGCGAGGTGCGCGAACCACATCGACAGGTCAGCGGCGACTGGCGTCGCTCCCGTCGACAGATCGAGGATAGGGAGGCCATGGACGTGGCCGGTGGCGACTGTTCCTGCAGGGGCTCCGCTGTCAGCGCCGAGGACGAACAGCAGGTGGAACAGGAGCTGACTGAGGACCACTGCGACACCCAGTCGCGGCAGTGAGAGCGCGCGGCCGACGAGCACCGTACACACGGCGAGCGAAAGCACCCACGGCACGGCGATTCCCAGCCACGAGGGCATCGCTCCGCCCGCTGCGACGTGCGAGAACAGCGCGACGAAGGTCGCGATCGACGCGGCGACTGAGGCGCGGATGACGCGCGTCGCTCGCGATCGGGACATGCATCCATTGTGGCAAACATCGACCGGGCCCCCGCCCATGGGACCTTATTCCCGGTTGGGCGAGCCGATCGGCGACCCATAATCCTGCTATGACCCGCGTTACCTACAGTGCGATCTCGAGCTTCTCCCGCGTCCGCATCCTGTTCCTGCTGCAGGAGCGACCCGAGCGGACCGTCACCGAACTGTGCGAGGCGACGGGCCTGCACGCGAACACCGTGCGTGAACACCTGCAGCGGCTCGTCGACGGCGGCTACGTGGTGGCCGAGACCGAGCACCGCACCACACGCGGCCGCCCGCGAGTGCTCTATTCGGCAGCGACCGGGCAGGACAGAGACTCGACCAGCGCAGTCGCACGCCACAAGGCCCGGGCTGCTGCGCAGCGCGGTGACCTGATGCGTCGGGTCATGCCGTGGACGGATGTCGACGACCTGCCGACAGAGGCCGTCCATCAGCTCGATGCCCTGGTGGAGGATCTCGGGGACGCCGGGTTCGATCCCATCGTCGACGAGTCGACACTGACCGTCGACCTCTCCCCCTGCCCCCACGCCTCGGCCAGCGCGCGCGACCGGGAGACGCTGTGCGCTGTGCACCTGGGCCTCATGGACGGCGTGCTCTCCCAAGCCGGGGGGCCGCTCCGGGTCGACTGCATGACGGCGTCTCGGCATCCTGAACGGTGTGTGGTGAAGCTTCTTGCCGCGCACGCTTCGCGCCCCGCGGAACTCGTCGCGAGCTGAGCGGACCAAGGTCCTCCTCCGGCATTGCCGCCAGCGAGGTACCATGATGTGGTCAGACACCGGCAAGGGCGACTTATTCACGGCCCCAACTTTCACCCCGGCTGATAGAGCCGGGGGTAGCGTGACCACCAGTACACAACCTCGATCTGGGGGGAATAATCATGGATCTGCTCGATCCGCTGCTGCTAGCCCGATGGCAGTTTGGCCTCACGACGCTGTACCACTTCCTGTTCGTGCCGCTGACCCTCGGCATGTCGGTCACCGTCGCGATCTTCCAGACCGTCTGGTACCGCACCGGCGACGTCAAGTGGCTGCACCTGACGCGGTTCTTCGGGAAGATCTTCCTGATCAACTTCGCGATGGGAGTCGTGACCGGCATCGTGCAGGAGTTCCAATTCGGCATGAACTGGTCGTCCTACTCGCGTTTCGTCGGTGATGTCTTCGGCGCCCCCCTCGCCTTCGAAGGGCTGATGGCGTTCTTCTTCGAAGCCACCTTCATCGGCCTGTGGATCTTCGGATGGGACAAACTCCCGAAGGGGCTGCACCTGGCATCCATCTGGATCGCCTCGATCGGCGCGCTGCTGTCGGCATACATCATCATCGCTGCGAACGCGTTCATGCAGAACCCGGTCGGCTACCAGATGGCCGAGGACGGCTCGCGCGCCGAAATGAACAACTTCCTCGAGGTCGTCTTCAACCCGATCGCCCTGGCGGCGTTCCCGCACACAATCTTCGCGGCGTTCATGTTCTCGTCGGGCGTGGTGATCGCCGCGGCGGCCTGGCACATGGCCCGCAAGCGAAACATCGAGATGATGCGCCCCGCCCTGAAGTTCGGGCTGTGGGGCATGATCGTCGCCTTCGCTGGCACCTTCCTGGCCGGCGACCAGCTGGGTCTGGTCATGGTCTCCACCCAGCCGATGAAGATGGCAGCTGCCGAGGCGCTGTTCAACTCGGCGTGTGGTGCTGACGCATCGTTCTCGATCTTCTCGATCGGAACCCCCGACGGCACCGGTGAAATCTGGTCGATCCGCGTCCCGTATCTGCTTTCGCTGCTGTCGACACACACGCTCGACGGATGCGTCGAAGGCATCAACGACCTGAACGCGCAGTACGCCGCGCAGTGGCCGGATCTTGCCGCGCAGGTGGACGGCGTCTTCAACCCCGTGCTGTGGATCACCTACTGGTCGTTCCGCTGGATGATGGGCCTCGGCTTCCTCGCGACCTTCATCGCGATCGTGGGCCTGTGGCTGACCCGCAAGAACGCCAAGCGCGAGGTGCCCCGCTGGGCGTGGAGCGTCGCGATCTGGACGGCACCCATCGCACTCGTAGCCTCGCTCGTCGGCTGGGTGTTCACCGAGATGGGACGCCAACCGTGGATCGTGTTCAGCCTCATGCTGACCGAAGACGGCGTATCGCCGAGCGTTCCCGGCTGGTCGGTGCTGATCTCGCTGGTCGCCTTCACCGCTATCTACGCATCGCTTGCGGTGGTCGAATTCGGCCTCATCCTCAAGACCGTGCACAAGGGACCGGATCCGCTCCCCGAGCCGGGCAGCGCGGATGCCGAACCGACCTCACGCGAAGACACCCCGACGACGGTCTACTAGGAGCTGATCATCATGGATCTCGCATACCTCTGGTTCTGGATCGTCGGAGTGCTGTTCGTCGGCTACTTCGTGCTCGACGGCTTCGACTTCGGCGTGGGAATGTCGCTCCCCTTCCTCGGCAAGGACGAGGTCGGAAAGCGTCAGATCATCAACACGATCGGTCCCGTCTGGGACTTCAACGAGACCTGGCTCATCGTCGCCGGCGCCTGCCTGTTCGCGGCCTACCCCGAGTGGTACGCGTCGCTGTTCAGCGGGTTCTACCTGGCGCTGCTGCTGATCCTGCTCGCCCTCATCCTGCGCGGCGTCTCATTCGAGTACCGCCACCAGCGCGAGGGCCTGCGGTGGAAGAAGGGCTTCGACACGATGATCGTCATCGGGTCGGTGCTGCCGGCGCTGCTGTGGGGTGTCGCTGTCGCGAACCTCGTCCAAGGTGTGCCGCTGGATGAGAACCACGAGTACACCGGTTCTCTCCTGACGCTGCTCAACCCGTACGGACTGCTCGGCGGCATCACGCTCGTGCTGGTGCTCTTCCTGCACGGCCTGTACTTCATCGGCCTCAAGACCGACGCTCAGGTGCATCAGGATGCCAAGCGCCTCGCGACCCGGGTCGGGTTCATCACCGTCGTGGTCGCTGCAGCGTTCCTGATCTGGACGATCTTCATCGCTGCAGCTCACGAAGCGCCGCTCCTGCCGCTGGTGATCGCAGCCGCAGCCCTGGCGGCCGTCGCCCTGCTGCTGTCGATGTTCTTCCACACGAAGGAGCGCGAGGGCTGGGCGTTCACGGCGGGGATCTTCACCGTCGCGTTCGCGGTACTCACGCTGTGGATGTCGATGTTCCCGAACGTGATGCGCTCGTCCACGGATGTCGCGTTCAGCCTCACGATCGAGAACGCCTCGAGCACCGACTACACCCTCACGATCATGTCGTGGGCGGCGCTGATCTTCCTCCCGCTGGTCCTCGCGTACCAGGGCTGGACGTACTGGGTGTTCCGCAAGCGCGTCACCCGGTCGCGGATCGAGAAGGCGGAGCTCGTCAAACACTGAACCGGCCAAACACCGAGATTGTCGAGGACCGCCTGGCGCTGCGCCAGGCGGTC
This sequence comes from Microbacterium sp. UBA837, assembly GCF_002296025.1. Taxonomy (NCBI): domain Bacteria; kingdom Bacillati; phylum Actinomycetota; class Actinomycetes; order Micrococcales; family Microbacteriaceae; genus Microbacterium; species Microbacterium sp. UBA837. Next base: position 18,101 of record NZ_DBHD01000152.1, on the reverse strand, counting down.
CTTGCGTTCAGCCGTCGTCGCCGATGCACCCTGCAATTCGCACGTGGTCTGAGAGCGCCCGCGCAAACGGCGTCGCAGGATGACCCATTACCTCGCGAACCGACCCGTACTGCGTCACTCGCCCCCGCTCGATCACGACGAGTCGGTCGGCGATGGCGAGGGCGTCAACCGGATCGTGGGTGATGACCACAGCCGTGCTGCATAACTGGTCTGCCAGCAGCATCCGGATCTCTGCCGCCGTCTGAATATCAAGCGCGGTCAGGGGTTCATCGAGCAGCACGAGCCGCGGTTCCACGGCAAGTGCGCGAGCCACAGCCACCCGCTGCTGCTGCCCACCCGAGAGCTGGGCCGGCATCCGATTGCCGAACCCGGCAAGTCCGACGCGGTCGAGCCATTCATCGGCGGCATGCCCTGACTCGGTGCGGGAATGACCCCGCGCGCGAGGGCCGAACGCAACGTTCTCACGGGCACTGAGGTGAGGAAAGAGGCGGGCCTCCTGCCCGAGCAGCACAACCCCGCGATCCATCGGAGCGACATGGATGCCACGGCGGGCCGTGCCCCCTCGCACCGAAGCGTCGGCAATCACATCCCCGTCGAGTTCGATGCGACCGGCATCCAGGCGGACGAAGCCGGCGAGCGCAGCCAACAACGTCGACTTCCCCGCGCCGCTCGGCCCCATCACCGCAACCCGCTCGCCCGGTGCGAGATCCAGGTGCAGGTCCAGGTCGAAGAGCGATGATCGGATGACCCGCATCCGCGCCGAAAGCTGTGCCGTCATCCGGGAACTCCCCGTCTCGGTGCCTCGCCTCGCCACCCGCGCACGAGCAACAGCACAGCCAACGCCGTCACCAGCAGGAGCAGCGAGAGCGCCACTGCAGTTCCTTGCGTGACACCGGCCCCGTTGAAGGCTGTGTAGATCGCCAGCGGCATCGTCTGGGTCACCCCGGGCGCATTGCCGGCGAACAGCGCCGTGGCGCCGAACTCACCGATCGCACGTGCGAAGCTCAGCACCACGCCGGCGATCAGCCCGGGTGCTGCGAGGGGAAGAGTCACGCGGCTCAGAATCACCCATCGCCCGGCGCCGAGCCCAGCGGCGACCTGCTCGAGATCGGTGCCCGTGGCGCGAAGCGATCCCTCCACGGCCAGGACCAGGAACGGCAGCGCCACGAAGGTCTGGGCCATGATGACCGCGGTCGTGGTGAACGGCAACGCCATGCCGGCCTCGGCGAGCAGGCTACCGACCCAGCCGCGACGCCCGAACAGAAAGAGCAGGGCCACTCCCCCCACCATCGGGGGAAGCACCAGGGGAACCGTCACGAGGGCTCGCAACACCGCAGCCGTGCGAGGCGACGACCGGGCGATCAGCAAGGCGAGGGGAAGGCCCAGCAGCACACAGAGCCCCGTCGCGGCCAGTCCCGTTCCCAGCGACAACCCGAGAGCTTGTGCAGCCTCGGTCGAGGTGATGTCAGCCCAGAAGGTGCCCCACTGCACCCGGGCGATGAGCGCGATGAGTGGCAGGACGAGAAACGCGAGGCCGAGCAGCGCCGGAACGATCAACGCACGCGGAAGAAGCGTTCCGGTTCCCGTGCTCACGGCGCGCCGAATCCGAACGAAGCAAGGACGCGCTGTCCTTCGAGTCCGCTGACATAGGTGATGAACGCTGCCGCTGCCTGAGGCGAGGCGGCGGCGCGGAGCGCAGCGATGGGATAGAGATTCACGACGGCCTCGGCACCATCGGGAACGATCGATTCGACGTCTTCGCGACCGGCGACATCCGTGCGGTACACCAGGCCCGCATCGGCCTCGCCGGCAGCGACTTTGGTGAGCACCGCGGTGACGTTCTGCTCAAGACTCGCGGGTGCGACTGACACGTCAGCACCCGCAAGGAGCCTCTGCGACGCCGAACCGCACGGCACCTCCGGAGCACATAAGACGACAGACAGGTCCGGATCGGCCAGGTCGGCGAGCTCTGAGACATCCGCCGGGTTGCCCGCGGGCACGACGATCACGAGAGTGTTCGAGGCGAACAGCTGCGGAGCCTCGGCAAGCCCGGCATCGACAACTGTCGCCATGGTCGACTCGTTCGCTGCGGCAAAGACGTCAGCTGGCGCTCCCTCGACGATCTGTGTCGCCAGGGTGGCGGAGCCGTCGTAGGTGATCGGGCGGACGTCCACGTCGGGGTAGGCGTCTTCGAACCGCGCGGCGATCTCCGTGAACGCCCCCTGGAGCGACGCCGCAGCGAAGACCGTCAGCTCGCCAGAGACCTCGGGCGTCGAGGCGGTCGGTGATTCGTCTGTGTACACCGCCGAACAGCCGGCCGGAACGAGCACGAAAGCAGCGGCGAGCGCGGCGCGGGCTACGAGCGGAAGAGTCACTGCTCAGTCCTTCGGTGCTTCAACGATGACTGTCGTCGCCTTGACGACTGCCGCGGCAAGCGATCCGACCTCGAGGTCTAGCTCGCGAACGGCCTCTGCTGACATGAGGGATACGACCCGGTGGGGGCCGGACTGGATGTCGACCTGGGCCATCACCCCGTCAATCTGCACACGGGTCACCAGGCCCACGAATCGATTACGGGCGCTCGAGAGCACGTCGGATGCCTCGGCTGCCTGCTGTGCGCGCTCCACCGCGCGCTGGGCGAGCGCGTCGCCGGGGATCTCGGCCGGGCTTGCTCCCGTTGTGGCGAGACTGCCCGCCTCAATCCACCGCCGGACGGTGTCATCGCTCACCCCGAGCAGACGGGCAGCATCGGCAATGCGATAAGCGTGCATCCTCAAACCCTAACATTCCGTGAATGCGGGCATCTGGAGGT
>NZ_DBHD01000152.1:0-14902 GCF_002296025.1 Microbacterium sp. UBA837 | reverse complement strand
GCCTGCCGCAGCAGCGGGACCTTTGGCACGGTCGACCTGGGCGTCGGCCCGACGAAATGAGGCAGACTCGATTCATGCCCGCCGAGCAGGACCGACCAGCCCGTCGGGGACCTGTCGACCCTCGTCTCCTTCGTTACGCGCGAAGCTCCCGCGGCTTCTTCGCCCTGATCGCGGTCATTGGCCTTGCCCAGACCTTGACGATCGTCGCCTTCTCCTGGTTCCTCACGACGGGAATCGTTAGCGCGATCGACGGCGTGCGGCTGAACGAGCTGGCGCCGACGCTGATGGCGCTCGGCGCCACGATCGCTGTGCGCGCTGTCTTGATCTGGGCGCGGGAGGCAGCTTCATCTCGAGCTGCCGCGCGCGTCGAGAGCGAGTTGCGCGATCACCTCGTGGGCGCAGTCAGCACACTCGGTCCGGAGTGGCTCGCTAACCGGAACACCGCGCAGCTCGCGGTAACTGCGGGCCGCGGACTCGAAGCCCTGGATGCCTACTTCGGCCGCTACCTGCCGCAGCTGGTGCTCACCGCGATCGCCACCCCCATCCTGGTCGGTGTCATGTGGTGGCAGGACTGGCTCAGCGGCCTGATCGTGCTGCTGACCCTCCCCCTCATTCCGATCTTCATGGTTCTCATCGGGCTAGCCACCCGAGCCGTGCAGCAGCGCCAGTGGCGAACGCTTGGCCAGCTCGCCGCGCGATTCAGCGACACCGTGCAGGGGCTGTCGACCCTGAAGGTGTTCGGCCGTCAGCACCGCGCCGCGGACTCGATCGAGAGCGTCACGACACGGTACCGGCGCGAAACGATGAAGGTCCTCCGGGTCTCATTCCTCTCGGGCTTCATGCTCGAGTTCCTCGCCTCGATCGCCGTCGCGATCGTCGCCGTCACGATCGGCTTCCGCCTGCTCGACGGTTCCCTGGCTCTCACGGTCGGCCTGTTCGTGCTCCTCCTCGCACCCGAGGCATATCTCCCGCTTCGTCAGGTCGGCGTCCAGTTCCATGCTGCAGCGGAGGGCGTGGCCGCAACGGACGACATCTTCGACGTCCTGGATGCCTACTCCGCCGCGGTCGGCGGAGGTGGACGGTCCCTCGAAGCCCCAGATGGAGCCGAACTCGTGCTCGATGAACTCACCGTCCATCGCGGTGAGCGCATTCTCCCCGCCATCAGCCTTCGCGCCCGTCCCGGCCTCGTGACCCTCATCGAGGGTCCCAGCGGCGCGGGCAAGTCGAGCATCCTCGCCGCTCTGCGCCGCGCAGCGGGCTACTCCGGCGCAGCCAGCTACGGTGGCATCGAGATCGCCGCACTCGATCCTGCCGGATGGCTCGCCTGGGCGGGGCAGCAACCTGGACTCATCTCCGGCACTGTCGCTGCGAATGTCGCCCTGGGCGATACCCGCCCCGATGCCGCGCTCGTCGCACGGGCGCTTCGCTTGGCGTGCGCCGACGAGATTCACCCCGAGAAAGAACTCGGCGTCCAGGGAGCAGGGCTCTCCGGCGGCCAGGCGCAGCGCGTCGCGGTGGCGCGGGCGTTCTATCGACACCTCCGGAAAGCGGCGAGCGTCATCGCGCTCGACGAACCCAGCGCGGCACTGGATGCCGAGACCGAGGCGCGACTGTGGGCATCCGTTCGCGAGCTCGCCGACGCCGGCGCGACAGTTCTCTTGGTTTCCCATCGCGAGAGCGCGCGCGCGATCGCCGATCAGATCGTCACGGTGACCGTGAGCGAGGTGATGGCATGACCACGGCACGCGACGTCCTCCGGGGCGCGATGCCGCCGCTGCGTCGGTTCTGGCCGGGAGCGGCTTCCGCGTTCATCTCAGAGGCGTCAGCGGTAGGGCTGCTGGCGACCAGCGCGTGGCTGATCGTTCGCTCCAGCGAGATGGTGCCGGTGCTCTATATCTCTGTAGCGGTCGTCGGCGTGCGCTTCTTCGCGCTGACCCGATCGGTCTTCCGGTATGTCGACCGGCTCGCCGGGCATGACGCTGCACTGCGCCAACTCGCCACGACACGCACCGACATGGTGCGCCGCCTCATTCCGCTCGCGCCCGACGGGCTCACCCGCACCAGGCGCGGGTCTGTCCTCGGCGCACTGGTGGACGACGTCGACGATCTTCAAAACCTGCCCCTGCGCGTCGTGCAGCCTCTGGTCGCATCCGCGACAGTGGCGCTGGCAGCTGTCGTACTCGTGACGATCATTTCGTGGCCCGCGGGGCTGACGCTGCTTGCCTGCCTCGCCATCGCCGCGCTCATCGCTGTCGGCTGGGGGTGGGCAGCCGGCGCCCGGGCGGAGCGGGCGATTGCCCCCCTGCGCTCCCGGCTCGCCGATGCTCTCCTCGATCATCTCGGCAGCCTCGATGTGCTTCTTGCCTACGGCGCCGAAGAGGCCAGCCGCACCCGCATCCAGGAAGCCGACAGCAAACTCCGCCGCGCAATCATCCGGCGCACAGGCGCACAGGCTGGAGCCGCGGGGATCATCTCGCTGCTTGCGGGGGCCGCCTCGCTCGCAGCGATCCTCGTAACGATGCCCGCCGTCGCAACCGGAACGCTTACGGGCCCGAACCTTGCGGTGGCGGTCCTCGTCCCGATGGCGGTCTTCGAGGTCTTCGCCGCGGTGCCGCTGGCCGCCGCCGCCTGGCGCCAGGTTCACGCATCGGCAGAGCGCATCGCTGCAGCTCTCCCCGCCGAGCCCCCGGCGGGGATCGTCCGCGATGAGCCTCTCGCGACCGGAGCGGCCCCCGCTCTCGGCGACGGAATCGTTCTGCGCGATCTCTCGGCCACCTGGCCACACTCGGACGACGCAGCGCTGCGCGACATCGCGCTCGAGATCCGTCCCGGCGAAAGACTTCTGGTCGTCGGGTCATCGGGTGCGGGCAAATCGACCCTGGCGCACGCGCTGGTGCGCTTCCTCGACAGCACCGGCGAGTACCGCATCGGAGATACCGACGCGCACGCGATCGCCTCGGACGACCTGCGCAGAACCGTCGGACTGTGTGAGCAGAGCCCCATGCTGTTCGATGAAGACATCCGACAGAACCTGCTCTTTGCGCGCGACGACGCCACGGATGCCGATCTCGAGGCGGTCCTTGAGCGCGTCGGACTCGGACCGTGGCTGCGAGAGCGCGGCGGGCTGGATGCCCGGGTCGGTGAGCGGGGGCAGCTGGTCTCGGGCGGCCAAGCACAACGGATCGCCCTAGCCCGTGCGCTGCTGCATGGGTTCCCCGTCCTGGTTCTTGACGAACCGACCGCTGGCGTTGACCCCGCGGCATCGGATGCGCTGCTCATCGACCTGCTCTCGGCCGTCGAGCCGCACCAATGCGTCGTGCTGATCTCGCACGTCACCGTCCCGGAGGGATTGGTCGACCGCGTCGTGCGCCTGGAGCGCGGCGCTCTGGCCTAGACGTCAACCCGTTCCGCATCCTCGACGAAGGTCTCGGCGGTCGCCGCGATTCGATTGGCCATCCCGCTGAAGATGAACCCGTGAAAGGGCAGCACGGCGAACCAGTACAGGCGCCCGGCAAGTCCGTGCGGGAAGAAAACGGCGCGCTGCTCATAGCGCGATCCGGTCTCGGTCGGGACTGCCCGCAGTTCAAGCCACGCCAGACCCGGAACCTTCATCTCGGCCCGCAGCCGCAGGAAGCTCCCGTGCTCGATCGCTTCGACACGCCAGAAGTCGAGGGCATCACCGGCTGACAGCCGACCCTTGCTCCGGCGTCCGCGCTGCAGCCCCACTCCCCCCACGAGTCGGTCCATCCATCCCCGAATCGCCCACAGCAGGGGCGAGGAGTACCAGCCGTTCTGCCCACCGATGCCCTCGATCACCCGCCACAGCGCGGATGCCGGTGCGGGAGTCGTCGCGGAACGCTCATCGACGAACACGACCTGACCGGCCCAGTCTGGGTCACTCGGCAACGGGCTGGAGGGCACATCCAAGAGCTCCGCATCGGCCCAGCTCGTCTCGACGGTGTCCTCCTTCTCGCGGCTAAGAGCCAGAGCCACGGCATCCCGGTACCGCATGAGCCCGTCGCCTGGCCGAGGGATGAGATCATCGACAGCCCAGGAGCGCACGACACAGTCAACCTGCAGCGACTCGACCAGCGGGCGAGCGATAGCGGCGGGGATCGGCGTGACGAGGTTGACCCACAGCGAGGCGAGACGCGGGGTGAGCACGGGGAGTGCGGCAATCGCGCGCTGCGGGAGGCCCGCGACGACCGCGTACCCGTTCATCATCTGCCCGTACCGCAACACGTCGGGGCCGCCGATGTCGACGGCCGTGTTCACCTCAGCGGGAACGTGCGCCGCACCGAGCAGGTAGTGCAACACGTCGCGCACCGCGATCGGCTGGATGCAGTTGCGCACCCACTTGGGCGCTGGCATGTAGGGAAGAACATCGGTCAGGTGCCGCACCATCTCGAACGACGCCGACCCCGACCCGATGACGACACCCGCCTGCAGCACGAGCGTCGGCACTCCCGAGGCGAGCAGGATCTCGCCGACCTCGACGCGACTGCGAAGGTGAGGCGACAGCGGAGCGTCGTCGGGATGAAGGCCACCGAGGTACACGATGCGGGCCACGGATGCCGCAGCTGCGGCATCCGCCACGGTGGTGGCAACGTCGTGGTCGGTCTGCTCGAAAGACCGACCCGACATCATGGAGTGGATGAGGTAGTAGAGAACGTCAACGTCGCGCACGGCGTCGGCAACGGCATCCGGGTCCTTCGCGTCGCCAGCGACGACCTCGACGCGATCGCCCCACGAGAAGGCGGCGACGCGCTCCGGATGGCGGGCAAGCACCCGCACGCGATATCCGGCGTTCAGAAGCCGCGGAACAAGTCGTCCGCCGAGATATCCGGTGGCACCGAGCACGAGCGTGCGCGGCTTCTCGCCGTCGGCACGGGCTGAAGCTGCGAGAGCAGGCTCGCGGCCGGTCGGGGCGGTGAGGTCTTCCACACCGGCAGGCTAACGCGGACCCGACCCCTCGGGGCCGCCCAGCGACATTCCAAACGCTTGAACTCCCTCGTGCGAGGCGAGCCTTGCGAACCCGAGACGGTCGTAGAAGGCGAGAGCTGACGTGTTGGCCGCATCGGCGACCAGGTGCACGCCCGAGACTCCGCGCTCACGGAGGGTCTCGATGAGCGCGTCGATCAACCGTCGCCCCCATCCCTGGCCCTGCGCCTGTGGGAGCAGGTCGATGTGCAGATGAGCGGGATAGGCGTCACCGTAGGGTTCGGCTCCTGCGCGTCTGGCGGCTGCATGACGCAGGATGCCGGCGGTTCGCTCCGCACGCGGATCTCCGGCGTCGACATCCGGAGCCCACCGCGACCGGCGCTCGGGCCACCACGACGTGCTGAACCAGTCCTCGAAAGACCTCGTATCGGGCGCGCAGACGAGATACCCGACGGGCTCACCGTCGACGTCGACCACGAAAGCGTAGTCCGGGTGCCGCGCAAGGTAGGGGCGCAGGAACACCTCGGGCCAGATCTCGTCGTCGGTCAGGATGCCTCTCGCATCGGCTCCGGCATCCGCAGTGCGAATGCACACCGACGACAGCGCCGCCTTGTCCTCGGGGCGAAATGCTCGAATCCTGGCCACGCCCCGATCGTACGCGGGGGTGGCTACCCTGCAATGAGGTGCGAGGATGGCGGGGGGAGGACGAACGCGTGGGTGTGAGCACTGGTCGGGTGTCCGAGATCGCACAGCGCATCGCGCGGCCGGTGCGCAACCTGCTCCGCGCGCTTCTGGCGCCTCTCACCAGAACCCGGCTCTTCCGCGCGGCAGGTCCCCGCCTGCTCCCCCCGGTCGAGCGGTTCTTCGCCGCCCTCAGCGGCGGCCGAGTGCAGCTCAGCGCCGTCCTGGTTCCCTCACTCGTTCTCCACACGACCGGGGCCAGAAGCGGTCTCATCCGTGATGTTCCGCTGATGTACACCCCCGACGGACAGGGCCGGGCGATCGTCGCCGGGACCAACTTCGCCGGCGAACGCCACCCCGCTTGGACGACGAATCTGCTCGCCCATCCGGATGCTGCGATCACGGTTCGCGGGCGGCGGATGCTCGTGCACGCGACCGTCATCCCAGACGACCAGCGAAACGCCGTATGGGCTCGCATCGAGTCGCAGTGGCCCGGCTATCGCGCGTACGAGCGAGAGTCCCACCGCACGGTGCGGCTGTTCCGGCTTCAGCCCGTGCTGCGCCACGCAGCGACAGCGGGCTGGGAGCCGGATCCTACGGAGTGAGGGCCTGCACCGTCCGCGGCCGCACGATCGTCCACAGTGCGATGACCGCGATCGCTCCGCATCCGACCATGACCGATGCCATTGTCGTGGCGGTGATGCCGGCACTGGCAGAGAGCCAGCCGACGAGAGGCGAGACCGCGCCTGCCACACCGAAGTTCACGGCGCCGAGGATGGATGCTGCCGTCCCCGCCGCCTTGCCGTGGCGATCGAGCGCGAGCACCTGCACACACGGGAAGCCGAAGCCGACCGACGTGATGAACAGGAAGAGGGGAACCATCGTTCCCCACAGGCCGAGACCCAAGCTGTCGGCGAGGATGATGGCAGAACCGAACACGACGGTGCCGGCCGTCGAGAACGCCAGCACCCACTGGGGGCCGAACCGGGCAGCCAGCCGCGAGGCCATCTGCACACCGAAGACGATGCCCAGGGAGTTCACGGCGAACAGCAGACCGTATGCCTGCGGATCGAACCCGTAGCCCTCCTGAAAGAGGAAGGGCGAGGCCGACAGGTATGAGAACAGGCCGCTGAAGTTCATCCCGCCGATCACCAGAACGCCCAGGAACACGCGGTCGCTGAGCACCGACCGGTAGCGCTGCCAGGTCGTGGTGCTCCCCTTGTCGTGCCGACGGGCCGGCGGCAGGGTCTCGGGGATGATGAAGATCGTGCTGACGAGCATCACCACGCCGTACACGGCGAGAACGACGAAGATCCCCTGCCACGGCATGACGATCAGAAGCGCCGAGCCGATGAGAGGCGCAACGACCGGGGCAACACCGCTCACGAGTGCGAGTCGACTGAGCATCACGACCAGCCGCTTCCCGCCGAACAGGTCGCGCACGATCGCCATTGCAACCACGCCTCCCGCGGCAGCCCCCACTCCCATGAAGAACCGGGCGGCGCCGAGGGTGATGAGCGTCGGCGAGAGCGCTGCAGCTGCGCTGGCCAGCACATGCAGCACGGTCACGGCGATCAGCGGCATCCGTCGCCCGACTTTGTCGCTGAGCGGGCCTACGACCAGCTGCCCGACAGCGAAGCCGATCATCGTGCCCGTCAGGGTGAGTTGAATCGCCGCCGACGTCGTCTGGAAGTCGGCCTCGAGCACCGGGAAGGCCGGGAGGTAGAGGTCGATCGTGAACGGCCCGAGCGCCGTCAGCGCGCCGAGCAGGATGATGTACAGCACGCGGCGCCGCGTGGGGATGGCATCGCCGGGGTGCAGCATGACCGGCGCTGTTGCCGGGTTGGCTCCAAGGGTGCGGATCGCACCGGTCGCCGAACGAAGCCGCACCGATCCGGTCGGGGTGAGCTCCGGCCGGTCAGCAGCAGACGCGTCCGCGGGTGTTACGGGAATGGAGGCAGTGTCGAGCACGGGTTCCGTTCAGGGGGAGGTTGCGCGGGATCGGAGGACCCACGCCCCCGATCGGCGTCGAATCGATTCGACTCCATGATAACGGATGCTCGACACGGCGGCATCAGAAAGCGAAGGGGCGCCCCTCCCCGGGACGCCCCTTCGAGCTTCATCCTTCTGCGATCAGCCCTTCGTCGAGCCTGCGAGCAGACCTCGTACAAAGTAGCGCTGGAGCGAGAAGAACACGATCAGCGGAACGATGATCGCGACGAACGCACCCGCTGTCAGCAGCTGCCACTCGTTGCCACGCGTTCCCGTGATCTCCGCCAACAGCTTGGTGATCGGCGCCACCGGCCCGTCGGCGAAGATCAAGGCCACGAGCAGGTCGTTCCAGACCCACAGGAACTGGAAGATCGCGAACGACGCGAGAGCGGGCATCGTCAGGGGCAGCACAATGCGGAAGAAGATCTGCCCGCGGGATGCCCCGTCGACGCGTGCCGCCTCGATGATGTCGGCCGGGATCTGCGACATGAAGTTGTGCAGCAGGTAGATCGCCAGCGGCAGAGCGAACATCGAGTGGGCGATCCAGACCTGCGCGTACCCACCCGACACTCCGAGCGGCCCCGTGATCTGCACCCCGAAGATGTTCAGACCACGAGAGAACGAGCTCAGCAGCGGGATCAGCGCCATCTGGATCGGCACGATCTGCAGCGCGAACACGAAGATGAACAGCCAGTCGCGCCCCTTGAAGTCGATCCACGAGAACGCGTAGGCCGCGAACGCCGCGATCGTCAGCGGCACGATGGTCGCGGGGATCGTGATGGCGATCGAGTTGATGAAGGCCTCGGCCATCGTCAGCTGCGTGTTACCTGCCTGCAGAACCTGGATGTAGTTCTCCAGCGTCACCTGCGGGTCGGCGAAGAACGTCCACCATCCGGTCGTTTTGATCTGCTGCTCAGGACGGAAGGACGAGATCAGCAGTCCGAAGGTCGGGATCGTCCACGCGAGCGCGATGATGATCGACGCGACGGTTGCCCACGGCTTGGAGAGCACGCGTCGAACACGGCCCGCGCGGCCCGAACCACCGTTCTGGTCCCGGCGCATCCCGCGCTCGAGTTCCTTCTCGGTCTCCTTGTCGATCGGGAGATCGATCGGCATAACCTCACTCATTGGATCGCTCCCTTCGGGAGATCTGCGCGCGAGGGCGCGCTAGATGCGTACCGCATGCTCATCGGATCTCCTTCTGCTTGCGGATCTGCCGGGCGTTATAGATCACGATCGGCAGCACCAGGAGGAACAGGATGACGGCGAACGCCGCACTGCGGCCCGCCTCGAACTTGGTGAACTGCGTGTACATCTCGTTCGCGATCACCGAGGTGCCGAAGTTACCGCCGGTCATCGTGCGCACGATGTCGAAGACCTTCAGCGAAGCGATCGAGATCGTCGTGAGGACCACGATGATCGCGGGACTGATCGCGGGAACCGTGACGTTGATGAAGCGCTGCCACGCGTTGGTTCCATCAAGCTGCGCGGCCTCAAGCTGTTCGGTCGGAACGCCCTTGATCGCCGCGGAAAGGATGACCATTGCGAAACCGGTCTGCACCCAGATGAGCACGACGATCAGGAACAGCGTGTTCCACGGCTCGTTGAGAAGCCACTGCACGGGGTCTCCCCCGAACCACACGACGATCTGGTTGAGAAGACCGATCTGGGTGAACTCGGGACCGCGATAGGCGTACACGAAGTTCCAGATGATGCTCGCACCGACGAACGAGATCGCCATCGGCATGAACACGAGAACCTTGTAGACCTTCTCACCGCGCGTCTTGTCGATGAAGACCGCATACGCAAGCCCGACGATCGTCGACACTGTCGGGGCAATGAGCACCCAGACGATGGTGTTCACGACGGTGCGGATTCCGTCTGGCTGGGTGAAGATCCAGACGAAGTTGTCGAGGCCGACGAATTGGTTTCCCGCTGCGTTCATGAACGAAGCGACAAAGGTCTGGATCGACGGGAGGATCAGACCGATCAGCAGCAACAGCGCCGCCGGGGTCATGAAGGCGATGAGCTGGATGAAATAGCCCTTGCCGTTTCGAGATCGGTAATCGATCACGAAGAACAGACCGCCGATGACAGCGGCGACGATCGCCGCCCACCAGACGGAGTTGAAGAGCAGAACCGTGGCGACCGGGATGAGCACACACATCGCGAGCCTGATCCAGGTATAGACGGGTCCCGAACGGGGAGCAATGTCGATGAGAAAGAGGATCAGGCCGATCACCACGAGGAATGCAACGACCACGACGATCGCTTGCAGAATCGGGTGCATTGTGCCGACCCAGTTGAAGAACGCGGTCACGTCGCTCCTTTCGAGTACGTCAGTGGACTCGCTCGAATCCTAGCCAGGAAGACGGCGGAGGGGCCGCCCCGCCTGAGCGAGGCGGCCCCTCCGTGATCACTGTCAGCTGGACGGCCAGCCGGCTTCGATCTGTGCGGTGACCTCGTCAACGGGGGTGCCGCTGATCCACGAGACCATGCCCTTCCAGAACGTCCCGGCGCCGACGGCGCTGGGCATCAGGTCGGATGCATCGAACCGGAACGTGGTGTTCGGGTCCTGAAGGATCTCGATCGCCTGCGTCAGGATGCCCGACGAAGCGTTGGCCGGGTCGAGGCCCGTGTTCGCCGAGATGACACCACCGAGCGAGACGCGGTTGTTCGCCCACTCCGGGCTCGAGAGGTACTCAAGCACGGCCTGCGTGTCGGACTCGTCGTTGAACGCGCCAACGATCTCGCCACCACCGGTGACTGCCGGCGCACCGGCGGTCTGACCGGGCATGATGAACGCCCAGACGTCGCCGTCCTCGGCGACAGTGCCGCCGGCGTCCTCGATGAATCCGGTGAAGAACGACGCCTGGTGGTGCAGTGCGCATTCACCCGAGACGAGGGCGGCAGCAGGGTCGCCGAACTCGGTCGAGTTGATGGACTGGACGTCACCGAAACCGGCATTGACGTACTCGGGGTTCAGCAGGTATTCACCGGTCGCGTCGAACGCGTCGATGATCGGCTGGTCGGTGAACTTCACCTCGTTGGCAACCCACTGGTCGTAGACCTCGGGACCCGAGTCGCGAAGCACCATGTCCTCGACCCAGTCGGTTCCCGGCCAGCCGGTCGCGTCGCCCGAGCCGAAGCCGGCACACCACGGGGCCTTGCCGGTGGTCGACTGGATGGTCTGCGTGACCTGCATGAGTTCGTCGAGTGTCGTCGGGACCTCAAGACCCCACTCCGCGAACTTGGCGGGCTGGTACCAGATGAAGCCCTTGACGGATGCCATCAGCGGCGCGCCGTACAGCGTGCCGTCGACGGTGCCGTAAGCAGCCCAGTCGTCCGACCAGTAGTCGGCGACGTTCTGCTGCACGGCCTCGGGAGCCGGAACCAGGTAGCCGCGCGACGCGAGGTCGGCGAGCAGACCGGGCTGCGGGAAGATCGCGATGTCGGGCGGGTTGCCACCCTGTGCGCGGATGCCGATCTGAGACTCGAACTCCTTGGAGGCCTCGTACTGGATGTCGATTCCCGACTCCTCTTCGAAGTCAGCCCACGACTCGTCCAGCAGTTCCGCCTCGGTGTCCGAGATCGTGCCGTAGATCGTGACGACGTTGTCGACGTCGCCGCCCCCACCGTCAGTGCTGCCGCCGCCGCTGTCACCGCTGCAGCCCGCGAGCGCGATGCCCGCGATGCCGGCGATCGCCACGGCGCCGAGCACCTTGTGACGCTGTGTCATGCCCATATGAATGACTCCTCCTCGTTGAGCGCAGACATGGTTCCTTCGTAAGAGCCTCTCCGGAACCGTTTCCATGACACCGTATCGCCCTCTTCTCCCGCGCACAACAGATGAACCATTACGAGCCGATAACTGCGCCTGGGAGCGCTCTTTTCGCTATCTGCATAGTGATCGACGACACTGCATTCACCTGGAACCGGTTCCCCTTTTCGCCTTTCGTCGTTTAGCCTGTCCCTACAAGAGATCGACGATCGATCGCGGGTGCGGTGTCGGGAACCGCAGAGAACCGCCGGAAGGTACAACGACGTGAGCGGCATCGAGGACGTGGCCCGCGCTGCGGGAGTCTCGAAGGCGACGGCAAGTCGCGCCCTCACCGGACACGGGTACGTCGCCGCAGCCACGCGAGAGCGGGTGACACGCGTCGCCCACGAAATGGGATACGTCCCCTCCTCGAGCGCTGCGAGCCTGGCCACCGGGCGCACGCGCAATATTGGCGTCGTCATGCCCTACCTCAACAGATGGTTCTTCGCCGAGGTTCTCGAAGGTATTCAAGAGGTGCTCCTCGAATCCGGGTACGACCTGACCCTCTACGACGCCAAGCCAGGCACCGAAGGGCGTAGGCGCGTGTTCGACGACTTCCTGGCCCGCAAGCGATTCGACGGACTGATAGCGGTCGGGCTTGAACCCGATCACCACGAGCTGGAGCGACTTGTCGCGATCGGCCGCCCCGTCGTGAGCGTCGTCGCAATGGGCGACAATGCGGGAGTCGTGCGGCTGGATGACGAGTCTGCCGCTCGACGTGCCACAGCGCACCTCATCGAACTCGGTCACACGAAGATCACCTTCCTTGGAGGCGTCTCGGTCTCCAGCGGTCCCCACGTCGATCGCGCGCGTCTGGCGGGATACCAGACGACGATGAGGGAGGCCGGCCTCGAGGTGACGCACGTGCGATCGGAGGTGAGTCTGCCGGGTGGGTACGCAGCGGCTGTCGACCTCCTCGGAGACCCCGATCGACGGCCCACGGCACTTCTGGCTACGTGCGACGAGGTCGCGATCGGGGCCATCATCGCGGCGCGCCGGCTCGGCATCCCGGTCCCGTCAGCACTCAGCGTCGTCGGTATCGACAATCACGAGTTCGCCGAGATGTTCTCACTCACCACGCTTGAGCAGTCGCCCCGCAGTCAGGGCGCACAGGGGGCCAGGATGCTGCTCGAGCAGCTCGATAATCCGGAGCAGGATCCCGCGGATGTCAGCATCCAGGCGCGCATGATTGTGCGCAACTCGACTGCCCCTCCCCCGGGAACCCCCTCGGTGACCGTGGGCGTCGGCGTCACATCCTGACCTCTCTCCCCCCGCGGGAAGGCGCCGAACCCACACCTTCGCCCTCCAACCCACCGGTTTCTTCGACCGAAAGGTGAGGGTTCGCGCTGATTCGTGTGGGTTCGCGCCAGGATCGGCCGCGAGGGCCCTCCCGCTACAGTGGTGCCGTGAGCGAGGCGACGACGGATGCCGGTGCTGTCACAACTCCCCCGAAGGGCGTGCGGCGGCCGGTGATCGTTTCGTTCGCCGTTGCTTTCGTCTACCTCACAGGCCTGCTCGGCATCCTGCTCGGCATCCTGGTGCTGCTCAGCCGCTACGACCAGACAGGCTCCGGCGATGTCCTCGCTGTGTCGCTCATCGGGGCTGCCATCATCCTCGTCGGGCTGTTGATCATCGGGATCGCTTCCGGCGTCGCGCGCGGCAGCGGCCTGTCTCGCATCGTCTTGACGGTGTACCTGGCGATCCAGGTGCCACTTCACGTCCTGGCCATCGCCGCCGCGGACTTCGACTGGATCGCCGCCGTTCAGCTCGCGCTCGAGCTGTTCACTCTCGTGGTGTTGTGGCTTCCGCCAACGAACCGCTTCTTCCGCGCCGCCGCGGCTGCCCGGCGCTGAGCCCCGCCGTCCTGGCAGCAGTATCACGCGCCACGAATCGGCGGTGGATGAACCGCACGATCTCGATACCACCGATGGTCGCCACGATCACGACGGTGAGCAGGTACGCGGCATCCTCACCCGGGTCGACAAGTTGGAAGAACTCCGTCGCGAGCGGCACCGAGAAGATCAGCACCAGGCCGATGAACATGGCACCGATCACGAGGCCCTTGTAGCGGTTGATCGGACGGGACAGCACGGTCAGAATCCAGATCCCGACGATCGCGAGCAGGATCGTCGCCCCAGTGCGCATCTGCTGTTCGTCGACGCCGAGCGATTGCGCGCCGAGGGTGTAGAGGGTGAGCCCTGCTCCCACGACGACGCCGGCGGGAATCGCGAAGCTGAGCGAGCGCCGCAGGAACCCCGGAATGTAGCGCTGCCGGTTGGGCATGAGGGCCAGGAAGAATGCCGGGATGCCGATGGTGAGTCCGTCGGTGATCGAGAGCTGCCGAGGCAGGAACGGGAACTGCAGCATCAGGATGCCGAACACGATCGACAGCACGAAGATGTAAGCCGTCTTGGTGAGGAACAGCATCGAGACGCGCTCGATGTTGGCGATCACCTGACGTCCTTCGGCGACGACGTCGGGGAGGTGCGAGAACTGCCCGTCCAGCAGCACGAGGCGCGCTACCGCCTTCGTGGCGGCTGCGCCCGAGTTCATCGCGATGCCGATGTCGGCTGTCTTGATCGCGAGCGCGTCGTTGACGCCGTCGCCGGTCATCGCCACGGTATGGCCACGCGATTGCAACGCAGTGACCATGCGCTTCTTCTGCTCCGGGGTGACGCGGCCGAACACGTGGTAGGTCTCGAGCACGTCTGCGAGCGCCTCGTCGTCCTCGGGTAGCTGCCGAGCATCGAACCCCTCCGGAGCGTCGACCCCGACCTCGCGCGCAATGGCAGCGACGGTGCGGGGGTTATCGCCCGAGATGACACGGATGCCGACCCCCTGCTCCCGGAAATACGCCAGCGTCTGCGCGGCATCCGGCCTCACCTGTTCGCGGAAGGTGAGCACGACGATCGGGACGAGATCGTCGGGGATGCGCTCGGCCTCGGCCTGCTCATCGGAGATCGGATGCGGCGAGTGGCCGAGCACGAGGGTGCGTCGTCCGGTCGCGGCAAGTTCGGCGACCAGGGACCCGAGCTCGGTTCCGTCCCCGGTCCCCTCCGGAAAGACCATTTCAGGAGCACCGAGAACCCAGGCACCCGACGGCCCGTCGCTGAACGATACTGCGCTCCATTTGCGTGCCGACGAGAACGGGATGACTGACCCGACGGCGACAGGAGCCTCGAGCGGGTAGGGGTCGCGCAGGCACCGCGCTGTGGCGTTGGCCGCCGGGTCAGCGCCGTACCAGGCCAGTGCCTCATCCCATCCGGGGGCCGCGGCATCGCCGACGGGATGAACGGCATCGAACTCGATCTCTCCGGCCGTGAGCGTGCCGGTCTTGTCGAGGCATACAACGTCTACGCGCGCCAGCCCTTCGACGGCGGGGAGTTCGTTGACGAGCACCTGGCGGGAGGCGAGCTTTGCGGCGCCGACCGCAAAGGCGATGCTCGTCATGAGGACGAGCCCGAGGGG
>NZ_DBHD01000162.1:0-2716 GCF_002296025.1 Microbacterium sp. UBA837 | reverse complement strand
GTGTCGGCGGCCATGGAAAACTGCCCATAGGCGGTCAGGGGAACTGCCCATGGATGGTCAGCAGAACTGCCCGCTGGTGGCCATGAGTTCTGCCCACGTCTGATGGTTCCGCTCCGTGCGTCGTCGCGGGTGGGGCCCCTTCCCCGGGTTCGATGAACGGTGCTTGACGCCGTTCTCGCCCAAGGAAGGGGCTGTTGTGAAGTCTGACGGAGAGATCATGGAAATTCTGGAAGCGTATGACCTGACCGGGTCGTATCGTGCTGCTGCGGAGTTGGCGGGGTGTTCGCATCACACTGTTGCTGCGCATGTCGCCGCGCGGGACGCGGGCCTGCCGGTGGGTGCTGCCGCGCCGCGGGTGCGGGTCATCGACGGGTTCCTCGAGAAGGTCGAGGAGTTGGTGGATCGGTCGCAGGGGAAGGTGCGGGCCGACAAGGTCCACGAGGTTCTCGCCTCGCTGGGCTTCGATGGGTCGGAGCGGACGACGCGGCGCGCGGTCGCGGACGTGAAGGCGGCGTGGCGGGCGGGCCGGCGGCGGGTGCACCGGCCGTGGGTGACCGAGCCGGGGTTGTGGTTGCAGTACGACTTCGGCGACGGGCCCGTCGTCGGCGGGGTGAAGGTCGTGTTGTTCGTCGCGTGGCTCGCGTTCTCCCGGTTCCGGATCGTGATCCCGATCCGGGACAAGTCGATCCCGTCGGTGTTCGCCGCGCTGGATCGCACTTTCCGCATCCTGGGGGGTGCGCCGACGTATGTGCTGACCGATAACGAGAAGACGGTCACGGTCGCGCATGTCGCGGGGGTTCCGGTGCGGAACGCGCAGACGGTGTCGTTCGCCAGGCATTACGGGGTCACGGTGCTGACCTGCCAGCCCGCGGATCCGGCGTCCAAGGGCGGGGTCGAAGCGTCGGTGAAGCTCGCGAAGGCCGACCTGGTCCCGACCGAGGCGAATCTGCGGGACGGGTACGCGTCGTTCGCCGAGCTCGAGGCGGCATGCGAGCAGTTCATGGACGAGGTCAACGGCCGCGAGCACCGCGTCACGAGGCGCCGTCCGGTCGATGCGCTGGCCGAGGAGGCGCAGCGGCTGCACCCTGTCCCGCAGCGGGCGCATACCGTCGCGTTCGGGGTGTCCCGGCGGGTGGGTGAGAACACGCCGATGGTCGCGTTCGAGAACGGCCAGTACTCGGTGCCGCACCTGCTGATGGGCGCGGAGGTGTTCGTCCGCGCGCAGGGCGCCGCCGACGGTGAACGGGTCGTGATCGTCCACCACGGCATCGACGGGCCGGTCGAGGTCGCCCGCCACGAACGCGCCCGCCCGGGTTCACCGCGCATCATCGACGAGCACTTCCCGGGCCAGTCCGTGAAGATCCCCGGCGAGTATGCGATCAAGGCCCGCTCGGCCGAGGAGGCCGACTTCCTCGGCATCGGGCACGGCGCCGCGGCCTGGCTGATCGAGGCCGCCGCGGCGGGCACGCAGCGGATGAACCAGAAGATGCGCGAAGCCGTGCAGCTGGCCCGCATCCACGGGGTCGAGGTCGTCGACGAAGCGCTCGGAGTCGCCGCCGCTTACGGCCGGTTCGACACCGGCGACCTCGCGTCCATTCTCGGCGCGAAAGTACAGGTGACACCCGCCAGGGCGGCATCGGAGTCCCGGTCGCTCGCGCAAGGCACCCGCGGATGGGCGAGCATCGGCCAACCCTCGCCGACGGCGCAGCACGTGATCGTCCCGGTCGACGAGATCACCGCCACCGATGACGAGACCGCCGACCTGCTCATCGATGGCATCGGCCGCGGCGGGGAGGTCGGAGCATGAGCGTGACGACGCCGACCGCCCCGCCGATCCCCGCGGAGCTGGAGCAGATGATGCGGCACCTGAAGATGCCCTACGCCCGGTCCCTCGCGCCAGAGCTGTTCGCGACCGCGAAGACGCAACGGTGGGAACCCGCCGAGATCGTCAAAGCGCTGCTGGACGAAGAGATCGCCGGCCGGGCCCGGTCCATGCTCGCCGCCCGCCGCAAGGCCGCCGGATTCCCCACCGGGAAGACCTTCGACAGCTGGGACCCGTCGCTCTCGACGATCCCGGAGCCGACCCAGCAGGCACTTCGCACCCTGGAATGGGTGCACCGGCGGGAGAACCTCGTGATCTGCGGGCCCGCGGGGACCGGGAAGACGTTCTTCCTCGAAGCGCTCGGCCAGCACGCCGTCGAACAAGGCCTGAAGGTCGCGTGGTTCCGGCTCGAGGACCTCGGCGCGCTGATCCGCGCGCACCGCCCCGACGACACCGTCACCCGCACCGTCGCCCGCATCCTCCGCGCCGACCTCGTCGTCGTCGACGACATCGGACTGCTCCCCGTCGGAGACGACGCCGCCGAGGGCCTCTACCGGCTCGTCGACGCCGCCTACGAGAAACGATCCATCGCGATCAGCTCGAACCTGCACCCCGCCGGGTTCGACGAGCTCATGCCCAAGACCCTCGCCACCGCGACCGTCGACCGGCTGCTGCATCACGCCCACCTCGCCCAGACCAGCGGCGACTCCGTGCGCCTCGCGCAAGCCCTCGCCGGGACGGGGGTGACCCCGATGAGCTGACCGCCGAGCCCCGCCGCGGCCAGGTCCACCACCACCGGTGGGCAGAACTCCTGGCCGCGAATGGGCAGATCTGTTGGCCACCAGCGGGCACTTCTACTGGCCGCCAATGGGCAATTCCTACTGGCCGTTGACA
>NZ_DBHD01000052.1:51847-83774 GCF_002296025.1 Microbacterium sp. UBA837 | reverse complement strand
CGCCAGCCTAGGAAGGCGTCAAAATGGCGCGGAATCGGTTGGGTTGAACCTACGAAGCGCTCTCGGAGGCCTCTGGAGAGGGTTGGCCGGATTCCACAAAGGCTTCGGCGATCACCTGTGCAGTCTGCTCAATCTGCCACGGTCGCGCACCGAGTTCAGCCAGGGCTCTACCGATTCCGTCGGCGCCGATGACAGCCGGTGGAGCCCAGGCGACGCGTCGCAGCAGCTCTGGGGTGAGAAGGTTCTCGACCGGCATGTGCAGCGACTGCGCGACCTCGTCGATCGCAGGCTTGGCTGCCTTGAGTCGAGCGTCGGCCTCCGGCGCTCGGTCAGCCCACGCCCTCACCGGCGGGATCGTGTCGGTGTTGCGCACCCGCTCGGGTGGCAGGTCGAGGTCGGCGCGTCCCGCCTCGAACGCTGCCCACCATCGATCGAGCTCGGAGCGGCTGGCTCTGCCTGTGAACTCCTTCACGGCTGCGAGCTGCTGCTTGGTCTTCGGATCTGCCAGGATCGCGGCGACCAGAGCCCGGTCGGGGACGAGGCGCCCGGGTGAGACATCCTGCGTGACGGCGAGTTCTTCGCGAGCGAGCCACAGCGCCCGCGCGATCGCGAGCCCCCGACGCCCGCGCACAGTATGGAGACCGCTGAGCCGACGCCAGGGATCCTCCCGCGGAGGTTTGGGCTCCCGGGTGAGAACGGCAGAGAACTCCTGCTCAGCGAACTCTGTCTTGCCGGCGTCCGCGAGCTGCTGGACAAGGATGTCGCGCACGTCGATGAGATACTCCACATCGAGCGCCGCGTACTCGAGCCAGGCTTGCGGAAGCGGACGAGTCGACCAGTCGGAGGCAGAGTGGGCCTTCGCGAGCGTGATACCGAGGGTCTCTTCGACGACGGCCCCGAGGCCTACACGCTCTCGTCCGAGGAGTCGCGATGCCAGTTCGGTGTCGAAAATCGTCGGGGGTTCGAGGCCCAGCTCGCGCAGCGAGGGCAAGTCCTGGCTGGCTGCGTGAAACACCCACTCGACGTCACCGATTGCCTGCTGCAGTGACGAGAAGTCCGTGCCGACCGCTGGCGGGTCGATCAAAATCACGCCCGCGCCGCGGCGGAAGACCTGAACAAGATAGGCGCGCTGCGAGTAGCGGAACCCCGAGGCGCGCTCGACGTCGACGGCCACGGGACCTGTGCCAGCAGCGAGGTGCGCAGCCGCGGCACGGAGGGCGTCTGCGTCTGTGATCACGGTGTACTCAGCCACGGCTCACCCTGCGGGAGGTCACCGTTGCGATCTGCTCAGATCCGGGGGGAAGTCCCGCGAGCATGCAGACCAGCTCTGCCCACGCCTCGACGTGCGCGTCGAGGTTCGCGGTCGGTGTCCACGAGGCGCGAAGTTCGATCTGCGCGCCATCGCCCTCGTCGGCAAGGCTCCCGAATCCCTTCGAGAGGGTCTTCGTCGCGGTGCCTGAGGGGGAGTGATAGGTAGCGGCGTGTGCCTGCAGGGCGTCCGTGAGCCACGACCAGGTCACATCCGCCAACAGCGCGTCGATGCCGATCTCGGGCTCCAGTGGCGCCTGCGCAAAGCACACGATGCGCCACGCTCCGTTCCACTGGGAGGGCTCGTCCGGGTCGTGCAACAGGATGAAGCGACCCGTTCCGTACGCTGAGTCGGTGCCGGCTGCCTCGGGTCTCACGTCAGCGGCCAGAGCGAGGGCGTGAGGAGCAAGGCCGGTCGGTGCGGGAATCTCGCGGACCGTGAGGTCGTCACGGAAGGTGGCCTCGCGAATCACCGCGGCCACGTCGTCGAACGCCACCCCCGACAGAAGGTCTCCGGTCACCCCGACAGACTAGAGTGAGGACCCCATGGTCGAGTCCAGGCGCGCCGCCTCCCCACAGTACGTCGTTATCGTCAAAGCGGCTCTCGCGGCGATCTCGATGGCCCTCGGCGCCGTCCTCGCACTGTGGGGCGGTATTGCCGTACGCATGGCAAGGAAAGTCGTCACGCCGGCAGCTCGGATCCCCGATTGCCGCATCCTCGAGCTTGATACGTCCGCCCAGACCATCACGCTCACGCGCACTCCCGACACCGAGTTGGCTGGCCGGTATGGCCTGTTCACCACGGGAACAGAGCGCTACCTCAAACTCGGATCCGTGCTGTCGGAGACGGCCGACACGGTCAAGCGCAAGCTTCTCACTCATGTCGGCCCCCAGGCTCGGATCGTCAGGGATGCCGCCTTCAGCGGGTGGTACTACGAGCGTCCCGAAGAACTGCATCTGCCCTTCAGTCCGGAGCTGGTCGGTTCGGCGCTCGGACCCTGCCCCGCCTGGTTGTTCCCCGCCGGCGAGGGTGAGATCTGGGTGATTCAGGTGCACGGGCGTGGCACCACACGAGCGGAGTGCCTACGCGCCGTGCCGATCTTCCACGCACTGGGGATCACATCGTTGGTCGTCTCGTATCGCAATGACGGCGAGGCGCCTCGGAGCCGCTCGGGCACCTACACACTCGGTGCCACCGAGTGGCGCGACGTCGACGCCGCTGTCGGCTTCGCCCGCCGCCGGGGGGCGAAGCGAGTCATCATCATGGGGTGGTCCATGGGAGGAGCGATCGCACTGCAGCTCGCCCTGAACTCGGCCCATCGCGATCTCATCGTCGGCCTCGTTCTCGACTCACCGGTCGTCGATTGGCGCATCGTGCTCGATTACCAAGCGCGGCTCATCAAGCTGCCTCCGGCTGTCACGCGCCTGGCGATCACCGTCCTCGGTGCCGACTGGGCGACGGCCCTCACCGGCGCCGGCGCTGCGATCCCCTTCCGACGCCTCGATGTGCTTGCCCGTGCGGCGGAGCTGCGGCATCCGATTCTCATTCTCCACAGCGACGATGACGGGTTCGTCCCCTCGGATGCTTCCCACGATCTGGTGGTTGCACGCCCCGACCTCGTGGACCTCGACGTCTTCAGTGTCGCCCGCCACACGAAGCTGTGGAACTACGACCAGGAGCGCTGGACGGGCAGGATCACGCGGTGGCTGACACAGCACGGGTTCGTCAGCGAGCGCGCAGACGCAGATACGTGAACCCCGTGTCGTCGACGAGGTGACCCGCGATCTCCGTCTCGACGGCGTCGTTGATCCCCAGAAACGGATGATCGGCGGGCGTCAGCGCGGGCGCGACAGTGATGCAGTACTCGTCGATGATCCCCGACTCCGCGAACTGTCGAGCCAGCGACGGTCCACCCTCGCACACGAGGCGACGAAGGCCCCGGTCTCGGAGAGCGTCGACGATCTGCTGCGGTGTCGTTTCATCGGCGGGCAGTCCGACGACCTCGGCGGAAGGGTGAGCGACTGAGGCTTCGACCTGCTCCGTCCGTGACGCGGGACACAGGACGATGAGGCGCTGGCTCGCCTCGTCCGAGACTCGCAACCCCTCGAGTGAGCCAGAGCGCGTCACGACCGCAAGAGTGGCGGACCGGGGGAGAAGGTAGCTCTCGGCGCGAACTGTCTGCGCCCCGACGATCACGGCATCCGCCGCCGCGCGGATAGCGCTGAGAATTAGCCGGTCCGCTCCTCCGGTGAGCGTCTCGCTGGTGCCGTCACCGCCGACGGCGGACCCGGTGAGGGAGGTGATCATGTTCAGCCGCACAGTCTCCGCCTCCGCCGACCCGTAGCGCGCGGCGATCCACGCGCGTGCTGCATCACGATCGGCATCGATCTCGATCGTGTCGAGACTTCGGGGAGACAGCTCGGTCACGATCATGGAGAGATCCTCTCTGTGCCCACGGGAGTTCGGTCGGGGGAGTCTTCGGGTGCGCGGGGCGCGGCGACAGCCCGCGTAAGGTAGGAGGGTCCTCCCGCCCCCCTGACTCTAGGCGGCACGCGGCCAGCCCGCATCCGTCTCCGCCGCGGAAGCAACCCATGCCAGCATCCGGCCCCACCGGCATCGTCCACCTCGCAACGCGTTCGCCCGAACTCTCCGGCGACCAGATGGTGGCGTCACTCACGCCTCCGCCGCAGTTCGCGCACGCGTCTTTCGAGTCGTACCGCGCCGACCCGGCCTTCCCGTCACAGCAGGAGGCGAAGGAGATGCTCATCGCCTTTGCCGGTGGACGACCCGACGCGCCGCGCGGGGGGCTGTTCCGGCGCCGTCCTAAGCAGCCCGAACTGAAGCCCGGCGTGTACCTCGACGGCGGGTTCGGGGTCGGCAAGACGCACTTGCTCGCCGCGATCTACCATGCGATGCCGGTGCGGCGGAAGTACTTCGGATCGTTCATCGAGTACACGGCGCTGGTCGGGGCCCTGGGCTACCAGAACGTCGTCAAACTCTTCACCGGCGCCGACCTTCTGTGCATCGACGAGTTCGAACTCGATGATCCCGGCGACACGATGGTCATGACGCGTCTGCTGGGCGAGCTGGTCGCCACGGGAACCCGGCTGGCGGCGACATCGAACACCCCACCCAATGCGCTCGGTGAGGGGCGATTCGCGGCGCAGGACTTCCTGCGTGAGATCCACGCGATGGCCGAGAGTTTCCAGACCATACGGATCGACGGCACCGACTACCGTCACCGCGACGTAGACGGACACGCGGTGGCCCTGGAGGCTTCCGACTACGAAGCGGCAATCGAATCGGCATCCGGCGAGGCACTGGTCAGCGACGACGCCTTCGACGATGTGGTCGCTCAGTTGGCGCGCGTGCACCCTTCCCGGTACATCCGTCTCATCGAGGGGGTGTCGTTGGTGGGTCTGCGTGACGTGTCGGTGTTCACCGATCAGTCCGCAGCGCTGAGGTTCGTCGCTCTCGTCGACCGCATCTATGACGCGCAGATCCCGATTCGGGCCACCGGCATCACCCTGGACCGGGTGTTTCCGGAGGAAATGCTGGCCGGTGGGTATCGCAAGAAGTATCTCCGGGCGATCTCGCGCCTGGTCGCATCGACGCTCGCGTGAATTTCGTGGCGACCTCGGGGTCGCCCGAAACCTGATGTTTACCTGAGCGTCGGTCGTGTAACAGACGCGAAACACGGGGCGCCCTCTGGTCGAAACCGGTCGCCGCGAGACTGGCTCCGCAAGTGCATCGGCTACCCGCGTCGGTGCAGCTTTCGACACACGACACGAATTGAGGACTCTCAATGGATGCTGGAACTCTCGCCTGGGGTATTACCTCATCGGCGCTAGTCCTGTTCATGACGCCCGGCGTCGCCTTCTTCTACGGTGGTCTCGTCAAGGCGAAGAGCGTCATCAGCATGATGATGATGAGCTTCGGCGCGATGGCTCTGATCGCTGTGCTTTGGATCCTGTACGGATTCAACATGGCCGCCGTGAGCGACCCCTGGGCTTTCGCAGGAAACCCCTTCTCGAACTTCGCACTCTCGTCGCCTGAGCTCTCGAGCTCCGACTTCGTGCTCGCGCTCTTCGGCTCCACCTTCGCGATCATCACGGTGGCCCTGATCTCGGGCGCCATCGCTGACCGCGCCCGGTTCGGATCGTGGATGATCTTTGCCGGTGTGTGGGCAACAGTCGTCTACTTCCCTGTGGCCGCATGGGTTTGGGGCGGCGGCTGGATCATGAACCTCGGCACCACGCTGTTCGGCGAGGAGTCCGGTATCGCGGTTCTTGACTACGCGGGTGGTACTGCCGTTCACATCAACGCGGGTGCTGCAGCTCTTGCCCTGGCGCTCGTGCTCGGCAAGCGCATCGGCTTCCAGAAGGGCATCCAGAAGCCGCACAACGTGCCGCTGGTCATGCTCGGCGCGTCGATCCTGTGGTTCGGCTGGTTCGGCTTCAACGCGGGTGCAGAGGCGAACTGGCTCAACGGTGACGGCTCGTACGGCGCAATGGGCCCCGACTCGCTCGCTGGCGTCATCGTCATCAACACGCTCGGTGCAACCGCTGCCGCCATCATCGGTTGGCTGATCGTCGAGAAGTTCAAGGACGGCAAGGCCACGTCGGTCGGCGCCGCCTCGGGTGCCGTCGCCGGTCTCGTCGCAATCACCCCCGCGTGTGCGTTCCTGACCCCCGGCTGGGCGCTCCTGCTTGGTCTTGTCACCGGTGTCATCTGCGCCTTCGCGATCGAGCTCAAGTGGAAGCTCGGCTACGACGACTCGCTCGACGTTGTCGGCATCCACCTCGTCGGTGGTGTCGTCGGAACGCTGTACCTCGGCTTCTTCGCAACCGAGACGGGTCTGTTCCTCGGCGGCGGCTTCGAGCAGCTCGCGGTGCAGGCGATCGCAGCCTTCGGTGTCTTGATCTACTCCTTCGTCGTCGCCTGGATCCTGGGCTTCGCCATCGAGAAGACGATCGGTTTCCGCATCAAGAACGAGGACGAGCTCGCCGGTGTCGACACCAGCGTGCACGGCGAAGAGGGCTACTCGCTCGCCGAGCAGGTCTGATCTGCCGGGAGTTCGTCTCCCAACCCTCAGGGGCGTCGCGAATGGTTCGCGGCGCCCCTGAGGCGTCTCCGCGCGTCTTCGGCAGCTAGGGTGACCTGGTGAATCGGCTGTCCTCGTTTGTCCGCAAGGTTGCTCGTGCGCTCACGCCGCCGGTGCGCAGAAACGTGCGCACGGATGCCGCCCCCGACGCGCCGCCGCTCACCGTCCGCACCCGGCTCATTGCCTCACCTGGCGCGAACGGCCTGAAGATCAGCTATGCACCCGACGCGGACGGGGACGCTGACGCCGGCGAGATCGTGTGGACCTGGGTGCCTTACGCCGAAGGCGACGGGCGAGGCAAGGATCGGCCAGTCCTCGTGATCGGGCGCCAGGACGCCGATCACGTCTATGCCGTACGACTGACCAGCCAACCGCACGACGGCGAGGGAGGCTACATCGCGATCGGCTCAGGGCCGTGGGATGGGCGAGGGAGAGCATCCTGGGTCGACATCGAGCAGCTCTACAGTGTGCACCGTCGGGGCATGCGTCGTGAGGCGGCGGCGCTGGATCTCGATCGCTTCGTGCTCGTCGCCAACGCACTGCGCCGCCGTTACGGATGGGACGCCGAGAGGCGCCGATGATGCCGAATGTGGTGGGCGATACCAGACTCGAACTGATGACCTCTTCCGTGTGAAGGAAGCGCGCTACCAACTGCGCCAATCGCCCAAGACCCTCGCGGGCCAAGTCTCTATCCTACCGGATTCCTGGTCGAGCACACGACCGCGGACCCCGACACGCGCGGAGCCGTTTCGGTTTTGCGCGGCGGCGATTCTCGACTAAAGTCGATCAAGCGCCACACGGTGGTGCAATGCGGATGTAGCGCAGTTGGTAGCGCATCACCTTGCCAAGGTGAGGGTCGCGAGTTCGAGTCTCGTCATCCGCTCGAGTGCGGGGCTTCCTTCGGGAGCACGACACGTGGGTCGAACCACACACGGTGGCGTGGCCGAGCGGCTAGGCACCGGCCTGCAAAGCCGTTTACACGGGTTCGAATCCCGTCGCCACCTCGCATGACAACTGAATAGCCTTTTTTAGGCGCGATTGGCGCAGCGGTAGCGCGCTTCCCTGACACGGAAGAGGTCACTGGTTCGATCCCAGTATCGCGCACCACGAACAACGAAAACCCCCGGAGTTCCGGGGGTTTTCTCGTGTGTCCAGGTGGTTGGTTCCGCGCAAGCTCGCTGCGCACTACGCGGCCAGGGCCACCCGGATCGAATTCGCCCAGGGATCCTCGAAGGTAAGTGTCGCGCCGTCATCGGCCACGTCGACACCGTGGTGGCGCATCCGTTCATCGAGCGCGCCGAGGTCGTCACTCGATGGGACCAGGAGATTGACTTCACCGAGGCCCAGCGCGGGCTGACGCCGCCCGGCGCCGCGGCTGTTCCACACGTTCATCGCCATGTGGTGGTGGTAGCCACCGGCGGAGACGAACAGCGCCGAGCCGTGGAAGTCCAGCGTGGCGTCGAACCCCAGCCGGTCGACATAGAAATCGCGCGCTATGCTTACGTCTCCGACGCTGAGGTGGACGTGCCCGACTCGCGCCGCACGGATGCTGTCAGGCTCGGTGGACGGGTCGCTGAGGTGCTCGCGCAGGAACTGATTCGGGTCAAGGAAGAGGGTGTCCATCTCGACCTGTCCGTGCGTCCAGGACCACTGCGTTCGGGCGCGGTCCCAATACAACTCGACACCGTTGCCCTCAGGGTCCGTGAAGTAGAAGGCCTTGCTGACGAGGTGATCGGCGCTGCCGGTGAACGTTCCAGGGGCCCGACGTGCGACCGATGCCACAGCCGAAGCGAGGGCAGTTTCTGTCTCGAACAGGATTGCCGTGTGATACAAGCCCGCCTGCCCGGACGCGGCGTGACGGAGCTCGGGCGTGTGAACAAGGACCAGTACGGGAACGCCGCCACGTCCCAGCGTGGCGGTCGGTCCGGCGTGACTGAGAAGCTGCAGCGGCACCGCCTCGGTGTAGTAGCGGATCATCGCATCCAGGTCTCCGACCTTCAGAGTGACCGCTCCCATGTGGGTTGCTGCCGCGAGCTTGTCAGACATGCCGAACCTTTCGTTCCTGTCGTCCAGAGCCGTTACCGGACGACCGCGAAGCCAGCGGTCCAGCTGGTCTTCTCGGAGGCAGCCAGGGTCAGCTGGAGGAAGCCGATCGCCTCAAGCTCGTGTGCACGCGCCAGAGCGCCGGCGTCAAGCGCTGCAAGCCCACCGGCGGTGACAGCGTTGATCAAGGCAGCTTTCGCGTCAGCGTCGTCTCCGGCGACCAGCACCGTGGTCTTCTCGGTTCCGACCGTTCCAGCCGCCAGGGTAGCCGCGAAGTTCGTGTTGAAGGCTTTGAGGACGCGTGCGCCCGGCAGAGCCTTCTGGAGCTCAGCCGCAGCCGATGAGCCGACCGGCACCACGAGGGAGTCGAACGTCTCGAAGTTCAGGGGGTTCGTGATGTCCACGACGGTCTTGCCCGTCAGCTGCTCGCCGTAGGTTGCTGCGATCGTCTCGAGGGCGCCATACGGGACGGCGAGGACGACAAGGTCGCCCTCGATCGTTGCGTCCGTATCACCGCTGACGA
The DNA here is from genome assembly GCF_002296025.1 of Microbacterium sp. UBA837. NCBI lineage: Bacteria > Bacillati > Actinomycetota > Actinomycetes > Micrococcales > Microbacteriaceae > Microbacterium > Microbacterium sp. UBA837. The sequence goes on along the minus strand of NZ_DBHD01000052.1, from coordinate 74,795 downwards.
TGTGCTGGATCGAGGCGCCCCCGCGAGCGAGGACGCCGGCGATGGCCCCGCCCATGTTTCCGTTGCCGAAGATGGTGATCGTGCTCATGATGTGACCTGCCTTCTCTGAGAGTCCCGCGGGCCTGCGGGAGGTGGATAGCCCATGCGAGCTATGTGACTGCCCAACATAGTTGTAGCAACAACTATTCCCGTAGAATCGCACAATGCACAGAACCCGATCTTTCACGGCCGAGGAGCGGGCCACCTGGGTTCCGCTCGTTGCCGTACTCGAACTGCTCCCCAAACAACTGGACACGCAGCTGAAGCGGGATGAACAGCTCAGCCACTTCGACTACTTCGTCCTCTCGCTACTGGCACTCAGCGATGGGCGCACACTGCGGATGAGCACACTGGCGATCGAGTCAAACGCCACGCTTCCGCGTCTGTCGCATGTCGTCTCACGCCTCGAAGAGCGAGGATTCGTTCGGCGCCTCCCGGCGCCTGAGGACGCGCGTGCGACGGATGTCGAACTCACCAGTGCTGGACGCCGCAAGGTCATCGCGGCCACACCAGGGCACGTCGCCAACGTGCGTTCTTTCGTGCTCGACGCGCTCTCCCCGACCCAGCAGGCGCTGCTGCGCGAGATCGCGGAGATCATTCTTGATCGCCTTGACCCGACCCAGAGTCTCGCTGCGCACGCACGACACGTGCCGGTCGATTCCAGCACGTAACGACGAAGACCCCCGTCCTTCATCGGATGGGGGCCTTCGGGTCGATGTGGATCAGGCCTCGCTCATCGCGAGCTTCTCCTTCTGGCCCTTTGCGGCGTAATACGCGGCACGGGCTGCATCCCGGCGCGCCTGCTCGGCCTGGCCGGCCTCGCGGATCTCCTCCGAGACGGGGTAGTACTCGGTGGTGGGCTTGCCGTGGTACTTCTCGATGTAGGCGTCAAGCTCCGGGCCCGACGTCCAGGATGTGATGAGGCAGTAGCGCGGCTCGTCGCCCTGGTGGTGGACGGCGTGCCAGAGACGCTGCGTGTCGACGATCAACTGAGCACCAGCCGGCAGCGCGATGCGGTACTCGATGCTCGGGTCGGTGCGGTTCTCACGCAGGACGAAGTAGCTGTCCTTGTCATCGGTCAGGTTGAAGAACCCACGAACTACCCAACCGGTGCCGTCGGGGTTGAGGCGGTTGTTGTCGTCCTGGTGGAGGTTGTAGAGGCAGTCGGCGTACGAGTTCGGCTGCAGCTCGATGATGCGGCACCGTCCCACGTTCGCGCCTGGCTCCTTCGCCCGGGCGGTGAGGGTTGGTGCAAGTGCGGTCTGGGAATCGATCCAGACGCCGTCCTTGTCGGTACGGGGCGGCTGGTGGTTCCAGAAGCCGTTGCACTCGATCTCGCCCTTGGCAGAGGCAAGAGGTGCGAAACGAGTGTCACCCGAGGACTTCCAATCCACGTACTCGATGTCGAGCCATTCCTTCGGATCGATCGGATCGTTGTAGCTGTCGAGGACGACAAAGCCGGTCTCGTCGAGAGCGGCGCTCTTGATGTAACCCATAGGGTTTGTGCCTTTCGGTCGGTGAGCCAGCGCGTTTTTACAGGCCCAACGTAGGCAACCCTACCTCCGGCCCTGCGCGGGAACCTGGGCATCCGCGCCGTGATTATTAGACTCGTCGGGGTCGTCCACGCAGCCGGAGGAGACACTCGATGATCACTGCGACGAACATCCGCGCTCACGCCGTGAACACGGTTGCGTGGTTAGCGTCTGCGCAGGCCACGATCGTCGTCCCGGTCTATCAGCGGCAGTACCGCTGGGATATCGGCGGGTGCGAACAGCTCCTCAGCGACATCCGCGCTGTCGCCGATCGGGATGCCGATCAGATGCACTTCATCGGCTCGATTCTCAGCGCCGCCGATTCTTCGAGTCCCCGCTCGGGCGACGACACGGAGGAATGGGTGCTCATCGACGGGCAGCAACGCATCACGACACTGATGCTGCTGGTCGCCGCGCTGTTCCACACCATCCGGGACGAAGATGCCGCCCTTGCCGCAGAACTTGAGCGCGTGCTCCTTCACGCTGCCACCGGTGACACGAAGCTTCGGCCTCACCGTGAGTGGGCAGGAGCCTTCCGGGACGTCGTCGTTGGGGCTGCGGATGGGGTCCCCGCGCCCTCACGGTTCGCCGACAACTACGCGTTCTTCCGTAGCCAGATTTCCGCCGATGATGTGGCCCGGGTCTGGCGCGGGCTTCAGCGGCTCGAGCACGTCGCCATTTCGCTGGGTACTGGCGCCAATGCGCAGCAGATTTTCGAGAGCCTGAACTCCACGGGCGAGCCACTGCGCGACCACGAGTTGATTCACAACTACGTGCTCATGGGACTCTCGCATGCCGAGCAGCTGGTCATCGAAGACGAGTACTGGGCTGCCATCGAGCGCAGCACCGGCGATCACATCGCCTCGTTCTGGGCCCACTACCTCGTCATGGTCGGCGGACGCGAGGTCGCCACTACCGCGTCGGGTCGCGGTGTCTACGACGTATTCCGCACTCATTTCCCGCGGCTCGACCCCGTGGCGCTTCGAACCCTGGCAGAACAGTGGCGTTCCTTCGCGCAGCTCTACGCGACGCTGCTTGACCCGGAGGGGGAACCGGATCCCGAAATCCGGGCGCGTCTGCACTACCTCAACACGTTCGGCCGCGGGATGTATCCGCTCGTCATGGCGCTCTACGCGCGCCACCGCGCCGGCGAGATCGAGCGCAACGATCTTCTGAGCGTGCTCGACGATCTGCAGTCGCTCCTCTTGCGCCGCGACGTGGTCAGCGTCGGGTCGGATCGTCTCGTTGCCCGCCTCGTCCGCGCATCACGGGAGGGCATCGACGCACTCGCGGCTGCGATCTCTCGCCAGACCCCGTCGGATGACCGTGTGCGTGTTGCGCTGAAGCACAGCCCGCTGCCGCATCCGGAGTATGTCCTGTCCCGGCTGGCCGACGTGGATCCGGCGCAGGATGACCTCGTCATCGACCACGTCTTCCCGCCCGCGCCGTCGGACGACTGGACCGGCGGCGATGGGCGGCGGTGGAAGGACTACAGCGAGGACGAACAGAACAGTCACCGGGCTCTGGCCGCGACCCTCGGTAACCTCGCGCTGCTCGAGGAGCCCCTTGCCGCCCAGGTCTTCGACGCGGACTTCCCCGATAAGCGCACGGTGTATGGCAGGAGTTCCATGACCGTCACGCAGCCGTTGGCGTCGATCGAGACGTGGGGAACCGCCGCGATCAGCGGTCGGTCAGCGGAGCTCGCTCAGCAGGTGATGACGCTCTGGCGCCGCCGGGGCCCGCTCGTCATCGACGACGATGGGTTGACCCCCATTCTGGATGCGATTCCGCGCCGCGGATGGCCCCGAGGCTGGGAGCGCGAGTTCTCGTATGTGGAGTACATCGGTGAGCACTGGGAAGTTCCCGACATCAAGTACCTCTTCAATCGCATCTTCAAGCGGTTGTGGGCGGATCGACGTGACGCGGTCATCGCGTACTGCTCCCGGCGAGGTGGGCCCGTCTACAACGAGCGTGCGTGGAACGGTGACTGGGACAGCCTGGATGACGACCATCACCTGTACATGGGGTGGGACTCGCGATACATGATGGCTGCCGTGCAGGGAGTGCTCGAGGAGGCGGGGCTCGCGCCCGAGGTCTTCGTCAAGTACTCGTACATCGGGCAGATCATGTGATCGCTCTGGTCGGATGCCCCCGCTCGGCTCGGTAGCCTTGAGACTGACATCGCCCAGGAGTTCGCTGTGACACAACCGCTCGTCCCGTCTGACGTGGCCTATCCCGCCGACGGTTTCGCCCTCTTCCCCGATCGCTCTGTCGTGGCCCTGCGGGTCAACGGCACGTTGCGGGATCTCGCGACGGTTGTGACCGCCGAGGACACGGTGGAGCCCGTGACGATCGACAGTGCCGACGGGCTCGACATCCTTCGACACTCGACAGCGCATGTGCTCGCCCAGGCCGTGCAGCGGATCCGGCCGCAGGCGAACCTCGGGATCGGACCGCCGATCACCGACGGCTTCTACTACGACTTCGGCGTCGACGAACCGTTCACGCCCGAAGACCTCAAAGCCATCAAGAAGGAGATGGAGCGCATTGTCCGCGAGGGCCAGCGCTTCACTCGACGGGTGGTCACCGAGGATGAAGCACGTGCGGAGCTTGCCGACGAGCCGTTCAAACTCGAACTCATCGGGTTGAAGGGTGGAGGAGCGGATGCCGCCGAGGGTGCGTCGGTCGAGGTCGGCGGTGCGGAACTGACGATCTACGACAATGTGAGCCGCGACGGCGAGACGGTCTGGAAGGACCTCTGCCGCGGTCCGCACGTTCCGGGCACTCGCATGATCGGTAACGGCTGGGATCTGACCCGAATCGCCGGCGCCTACTGGCGCGGCAGCGAGAAGAACCCTCAGTTGCAGCGCATCTACGGCACCGCTTGGCCGACGAAAGACGAGCTGCGCGCCCACCAGCACCGTCTCGAAGAAGCTGCGCGGCGCGATCACCGCAAGCTCGGCGCTGAACTGGACCTCTTCTCGTTCCCGGACGAGATCGGGCCGGGACTGGCGGTCTTCCATCCCAAGGGTGGCATCATCCGCTACGAGATCGAGCAGTACATGCGTCAGCGCCTGCTCGCCGCCGACTACGAAATGGTCAACTCGCCCCACATCACCAAGGGCGACCTCTTCATGACCAGCGGCCACCTCCAGTGGTACGCCGACGGGATGTACCCGCCGATGGAGCTTGACGAGATCGTGGATGCCGAAGGCCACGTCACCCGGCAGGGGCAGGAGTACTACCTCAAGCCGATGAACTGCCCGTTCCACAACCTGATCTTCCGGTCGCGAGGCCGCAGCTACCGTGAACTGCCGCTGCGACTTGCAGAGTTCGGCACGGTCTATCGCTACGAGAAGAGTGGAACCCTTGCGGGTCTCACCCGCGTGCGGGGGATGACGCAGGATGACGCCCACATCTACGTGACCGCCGATCAGGTGCGCGACGAGCTGACGCGAAACCTCGATTTCGTGCTCTCGGTGCTGCGCGACTACGGTCTGCAGGACTTCTACCTCGAGCTGTCCACCAAAGAGGAAGGCAACCCGAAGTTCATCGGTGACGACTCCTTGTGGGCGGAAGCTACCGAGACCCTCCGCGAGGTGGCCGAAGCCTCGGGCCTCGAGCTCGTGCCCGACCCGGGCGGCGCCGCGTTCTACGGACCGAAGATCTCGGTGCAGGCCCGCGATGCGATCGGTCGCACCTGGCAGATGTCGACGATCCAACTTGATTTCAATCAGCCCGAGCGGTTTGAACTCGAGTACACCGGTCCCGACGGCGCGAAGCACCAGCCGGTGATGATCCACCGCGCGTTGTTCGGCTCGATCGAGCGGTTCTTCGCGATCCTCCTCGAGCACTACGCAGGCGCCTTCCCGGTATGGCTGGCCCCCGTTCAGGTCGTCGGCATTCCCGTCGCCGATGAATATGCCGCCTATCTCGGTTCGTTCATCGACCGGCTCCGCTCCGCGGGCGTCCGAGCGGAGCTCGATCGCAGCGACGACCGCATGCAGAAGAAGATCCGCACGCACACGACCCAGAAGGTCCCGCTTCAGGTCATCGCGGGGGAGCAGGACCGTTCCGCGGGAACCGTCTCATTCCGTTTCCGTGATGGCTCGCAGACGAACGGCATTCCGCTGGATGAGGCGGTCGCGCGCATTGCGGCTGCCATCGAGAGCAAGACGCTCGTCGATACCGCCGAGGACCTGGCATGACGGATGCCGCGGCATCCGGATCGGAGGGAGTGCCGTCGTCCGAGTTCGCCGGGGTGCCCGACGGCTTTCAGCGGCTCTGGACACCTCACCGGATGGCGTACATCCAGGCCGGGGCCGACGCGATGCGCGCCGCCTGCCCGTTCTGCGCCGCACCGGGAAAGCCGGATGCCGACGGCCTGATCGTCCACCGCGGCACGAGCGCCTACGTTCTGCTGAATCTCTTTCCGTACAACTCCGGTCACCTGTTGGTGTGCCCGTACCGCCATGTCGCGACGTACGATCAGGCAACGGCCGAGGAGACCCAGGAGATCGCCGAGCTCACGCAGACAGCTATGCGCGTACTTCGCTCGGTGTCGCGTTGTGACGGCTTCAACATCGGGATGAACCAGGGTGCGGTAGCCGGTGCGGGTGTCGACGAGCACCTGCACCAGCACGTTGTTCCGCGATGGGCCTCGGACGCGAACTTCTTTCCGATCATCGCGCGCACCAAGGCGCTGCCTCAGCTTCTGGGCGACGTGCGCGAGACCCTCGCGGCAGCCTGGCCCGCCGACTGAGCGTAGAGGTCAGCGAACGCGTGCGACCTCGAACTGCATCCGCGGGTGGGCATAAACCTCCTGCGATTCGATGAGTTGCAGTTCCCGCTCGCCCGAGCCGTACGTGTTCTGCAACAGATCGAACACGCTTGAGACCGTCCGTGCGAGGGCGAGCGCGGCGTCACCGGTCGCCCCGTAGTGGGCGGTGAACAGCGCGGCAGTCACATCGCCGGAGCCGTTCGCCTTCATCGGGATGCGCGGCGTCTGTACGATCCATGCGCCGTCGTCGGTGACGGCGAGCATCTCGATCGTGCCCTCGGGAGCGTCAGGGCGTTCGACACTGGTGACCAGGACCGTCCGCGGGCCCATGGCGCGGGCGAGATCCGCCGAGACGAGCGTGGATTCGAGATCGGCGGGTTCGGTGCCCGTCAGGAAGCCGAGCTCGAACTGGTTCGGGGTGATGATGTCGGCAGCGGGAACTACACGCTCGCGCAGCAGCACCGGGATGGCCGGCGCAACGAAGCATCCTGACTTCGCATTACCCATGACCGGATCGCAGGCGTAGACCGCCGCCGGGTTGGCGGCTTTGACCCGGGCGACGGCGTCCAGGATCACATCTCCGATGCCCTCGGAGCCCTGGTAGCCCGACAGCACCGCGTCGATCTGCGGAAAGACTCCGCGCTCCTCGATGCCGGTGAGCACCTCCGCGACGTCCGCCGGCGAGATCAGCGGTCCGCGCCAGGCGCCGTACCCGGTGTGGTTGGAGAAGTTCACGGTGTACACCGGCAAGACCTCGACGCCGATGCGCTGCAGCGGAAACACCGCTGCCGAGTTGCCGACGTGGCCGTAGGCGACGGCGGACTGGATCGAAAGGATCTTCATGAGGGCTGGCCTGCTTTCGTGGAACGAGCCGCGTCGATAGCGGCTGACAGATCGGATGCCAGGCGTGTCGCCTCGGCATCGGTGAGGTCGTGAACGGTCAGGCGCAGGTGCTGGGCGGCATCCTCCCCGGCGAGCACGAACTCTTCGCCGGAGCGCGCGAGCCACCCGCGCCGCATGAGATGCTCGCCGACAGCGCGAGCTGGGGCCCCGAGCGGCACCCACAGGTTGAGGCCGTCGGCCGCATGCGCCGGAACACCGGCATTCTGCAGCAGCTGCGCAACTGCAGCGTTGCGTTCGGCGTAGTGGGCTCCCGCACGACGGATGTCGTCGCGGACTGCATCGTCGGTGAGCAGCGCGTGAGCAAGGCGCTGAAGCAGATGGCTCACCCACGTCGTTCCCGGGCTCAGGCGCAGCGCGAGACGTGCCGCCGTTTCGGGGTCCGACGCGGTGACCGCCAGGCACATGTCGGGGCCGAGGAATTTCGACACCGACCGGATGAGAGCCCAGCGTTCGTGATCGGGTCCGACGATCGTGTGGAAGGGGCGCTCGGAGAGGAGGGAGAAGTGGTCGTCCTCCACGACGAGAACATACGGGTGCGCGGCGAGCTCGGCGCGCAACGCGGCTGCCCGCGCTGCTGACAGGCTGGCGCCGGTGGGATTCTGGGCGCGGGGGGTGCTCACGATGGCACGCACCCCGGCATCCAGGGCCGCACGGAGGCCGGCGACAGTCATTCCTTCGTCGTCGACAGGAACCGGCACCGCCCGGTAGCCGCCCAAACGCAGGATGTTCATCGTCGACAGGAAGCAGGGGTCTTCGACGGCGACGGCATCCTCACGGGCGAGGGACTGTCCGAGCAGGCGCTCGATCGCGTCTGACGCGCCGCCGGTGATCGTCAACCGCAGCTCGGGCTGATCGACCATCGCCTCGCGCATCCACGCGTTCGCCCACGCCTCGAAGTCGCGGTCGATGACCGGCTCACCGTAGAGCACGGGTCGGCCAGTGACGCGCGAGAGCAGGCGGGTTGGATCGGGGATGAGTGCGGCATCCGGATTTCCGGTGCCGAGGTCGCGCAGAACCGTTCCGGAAGCAAAGCCCTCCTGCGGCATCCGGGGCGATCCGGCAATGAGGGTCCCGCCCCTGCCCCGTGTCACGACAGTTCCCGCCTGGGCGAGATGGCGATAGGCAGCGACGACAGTATTGCGATTCACGCCCAAACGCTCGGCCAGGGCGCGGACCGGGGGGAGCGCGTCACCGGGAGCGAGCACGCCGCGTTCGACGAGGCCCCGAACGCTCTCCGCGATGTCGGTCGCCGTCGAGCCGGCGATGGCCGGGTGCGCATCGAGGGCAGTCATCCCGACGAGTCTAAGCGGTGGGACATGCTAGGTTTTGGCATAGGTCAAGACGAAGGGATCCTCGTGTCCGCATCCACCACCGGTTCGTCTCGCGTCAAGCGCGGGCTCGCCGAAATGCTCAAGGGCGGCGTCATCATGGACGTCGTCACCCCCGACCAGGCGAAGGTCGCCGAGGACGCGGGCGCCGTCGCGGTGATGGCCCTGGAGCGGGTGCCCGCTGACATCCGCGCGCAGGGCGGCGTGTCGCGCATGAGCGACCCCGACATGATCGACGGCATCATCGAGGCGGTGTCGATCCCGGTCATGGCCAAGGCGCGGATCGGGCACTTCGTCGAAGCTCAGGTGCTGCAGGAGCTCGGCGTGGATTACATCGACGAATCCGAGGTACTCTCGCCCGCCGACTACGTCAACCACATCGACAAGTGGGGTTTCACGGTGCCTTTCGTGTGCGGTGCCACGAACCTCGGTGAGGCTCTGCGCCGTATCAACGAGGGCGCCGCGATGATCCGCTCGAAGGGCGAAGCCGGCACCGGTGACGTCTCTGAGGCCATGAAGCACATCCGCAAGATCAAGGGCGAGATCGCCGCACTCGGTGCGCTCTCCAAGGATGAGCTGTACGTCGCCGCCAAGGAACTTCAGGCTCCGTACGAGCTCGTCGCCGAGATCGCTGAGACCGGAACGCTGCCGGTCGTGCTCTTCGTCGCTGGGGGCGTTGCTACGCCCGCGGATGCCGCGATGATGATGCAGCTCGGGGCCGACGGCGTCTTCGTCGGATCGGGCATCTTCAAGTCCGGGAATCCGGCGGAGCGCGCGGCGGCGATCGTGAAGGCGACGACCTTCCATGACGACGCGAAGGTCATCGCGGACGTGTCCCGGGGCCTCGGCGAAGCGATGGTCGGCATCAACGTCGCCGACCTTCCGGCACCCCATCGCCTCGCCGAGCGGGGCTGGTGAGCACTACCCGTCCGCATGTCGGTGTGCTCGCCCTCCAGGGCGATGTGCGCGAGCATGTGGCGGTGCTGCGCGGCCTCGACGTCGAGGTTTCCGTCGTGCGCCGACCCGAGGAACTCGCCGCTGTCGACGGGCTGGTCCTCCCCGGCGGCGAGTCCAGCGTGATCGACAAGTTGTCCCGAGCCTTCGGGATGCGTGAGCCGATCATCGCGGCGCGAGAGGCCGGGATGCCGATGTACGGCACGTGCGCCGGCCTGATCCTCTTGGCCGACGACATCATCGATGGCATCGATGGTCAGCAGACATTTGGTGGCCTGGACGTCATCGTGCGCCGCAACGCGTTCGGAAGCCAGGTCGACTCGTTCGAAACTGACATCGATGTGCCAGTCTTCGGCGAGCCAGCGGTGCACGCGGTCTTCATCCGTGCGCCGCTGGTCGAGCAGGTCGGGGAGCGAGCCGAGGTCGTGGCATCCCTCGACGACGACCGTGTGGTCGCCGTCCGCCAGGGTGCCCTGCTCGGAACCTCGTTCCACCCCGAGGTGACCGGCGAGACGCGGTTCCACGAGTTGTTTCTGCGCGCCGTGCGCTCGGCAGCCTGACGGAGCACGCTTCACGCGGCCGATAGAATCGAGCGCATGTCCGGCCACTCCAAGTGGGCGACGACCAAGCACAAGAAGGCCGTCATCGACGCGCGTCGTGCCAAGTCGTTCGCCAAACTCATCAAGAACATCGAAGTCGCAGCCAAGCTCGGCGGTGCCGATCTCGCTGGTAACCCCACGCTGTACGACGCCGTGCAGAAGGCGAAGAAGACCTCGGTTCCCAATGACAACATCGACCGCGCAATCAAGCGCGGTGCAGGCATCTCGGGCGACGCCGTCGAATACCAGACGATCCTCTACGAAGGCTACGGACCGAGCGGCGTGGCCCTCATGATCGAGTGTCTGACCGACAACAAGAACCGCGCGGCAGCCGAAGTGCGCACAGCGCTCTCGCGCAACGGAGGAACGCTGGCAGACCCCGGGTCAGTCGCCTACAACTTCCACCGCAAGGGAGTCATCGTCGTCTCGGGTGAGGGCACCACAGAAGACGACGTCATGATGGCGGCACTCGAGGCAGGGGCCGAGGAGATCGAGCCGCACGCTCAGGGATTCGAAGTCATCACCGAGGCATCCGACCTCGTCGCCGTGCGTTCGGCGCTGCAGGAGGCGGGCCTTGACTACGAGTCGGCGGATGTCGAGTTCGTTCCCTCGCTCAAGGTCGAGGTCGACGCCGACACTGCACGCAAGGTTTTCCGGATCATCGACGCTCTCGAAGACAGCGACGACGTCCAGAACGTCTACAGCAACTTCGACCTGTCGGCCGAGGTCCAGGCCGAGCTCGAGAACGACGAGTAGGGCGCGCCTTCTGGGCACCGCCGCTCGTCGCGCCTAGCGTTACCGGGTGGCGACTGTTCGCGTGCTCGGAATCGATCCCGGCCTCACCCGCTGCGGCGTGGGTGTCGTGGATGTCGCTGCCGACCGCTCTGCGGCACTTGTCCATGTCGGCGTGATCCGGACGGATGCCGACCTCGCCATCGAGCTGAGGCTCGCCGGCATCGCGTCCGGCATCCGCGAGATCCTGGATTCGCATCGGCCCGATGTCGTTGCGGTGGAGCGCGTGTTCGCCCAGCACAATCGGAGCACGGTCATGGGTACTGCGCAGGCCAGCGGTATCGCGTTGATGCTCGCGGGCGAGCGGGGTCTTCCGGCGGCTACGCACACCCCGACCGAGGTCAAGGCCGCGATCACCGGGTACGGCAGCGCCGACAAACGCCAAGTGCAGACGATGGTGGCGCGCATCCTGCGGCTGGATGTCCTCCCGCAGCCTGCAGACGCCGCCGACGCCCTGGCGCTCGCTCTGTGTCATGCGTGGCGCGGCGCTCCTCAGGCGCGCGCGGCGACCGGCGGCTCGCTGACCAAGGCGCAGCAGGCCTGGCGGGATGCCGAGCGGCGCGCTCGGGTCTGAGCGTGTCGCTCGAACAAATGTCCGATTCGCCGCATAGCCTGCTCTGAGGCGCGGGCCGCGCCGAACGGAAGGAGCACGATGATTTCGTCAGTGCGGGGCGTCGTCGGCTACGCCGACCTGGACTCGGTGGTGATCGAAGTCGGGGGAGTGGGACTCAACGTCGCCGTGACGCCCGACGTCGCCCGCGCGGCGCGAGTCGGTGAACCGCTGTTCCTGCACACATCGTTGATCGTCCGAGAGGACGCACTGAGCCTCGTGGGCTTCGAGACCCGCGACGAGCTGACGACGTTTCTGCTGCTGGTCGGAGTCACCGGCGTCGGCCCGAAGTCCGCACTGGGAGTGCTCAGCGCGATGTCGGTCGATCAGATCGCCACCGCTGTCGCCGCCGAAGACGACGCGCCCTTCCGTCGGGTATCGGGAATCGGCCCGAAGACGGCAAAGCTGATCGTGCTGCACTTGACGGGGAAGGTCATAGCCCCCGCTGCGGCGTCGCGCGCGGCATCCGGATCTGACAGCCGAGCTGACGCGGTGACAGCCGCGTTGACCGGGCTCGGATGGCCCGAGCGCCACGCCGCCGAGGTGGCAGCGAGCGTCATCGAGGATGCCGCCTCCGAGGCGTCAGTGCAGGATCTGCTGCGCCGAGCGCTGGCAGAGCTCGGGCCCGCACGCAAGGAGACGACCCGTGGATGACCTCACCGACCCCGCGCCCTCGAAGGATGAGTCGGAGCTCGCGATCGAGGGAGCGTTGCGGCCGTCGTCCCTCGCTGAGTTCGTGGGGCAGACGAAGGTCAGGGGACAGCTTCAGCTCCTGCTCGACGCAGCACGCCTTCAGGAGCGACCCGCCGATCACATCCTGCTGGCCGGTCCACCAGGCTTGGGCAAGACGACGCTCGCCATGATCGTCGCTCACGAGAGCGAACGGCCGCTGCGGATGTCGAGTGGACCGGCGATCCAGCACGCCGGCGATCTCGCGGCTCTGCTCTCGAGCTTGACTCCCGGTGAAGTGCTCTTCATCGATGAAATCCATCGCATGGCTCGCTCTGCCGAAGAGATGCTCTACCTCGCCATGGAGGATTTTCGGATCGACATCATGGTCGGCAAAGGCGCCGGTGCCACGAGCATCCCTCTCGATCTGGCCCCGTTCACGCTCGTGGGCGCCACGACGCGCGCGGGCCTGCTCCCGAATCCGCTGCGAGATCGGTTCGGCTTCACAGCGCACCTGGAGTATTACGAGCCCGAAGAACTGGAGCGGGTCCTCGAGCGATCGGCGCGGATGCTGGACGTTCCGCTGCCAGCCGAGTCTCGCGCCGAGATCGCCCGGCGCTCACGAGGGACACCGCGCATCGCGAACCGGCTGCTACGGCGGGTCCGCGACTACGTCGTCGTCCACGGTGGCAGCGCCTCTGCGGCATCCGTAGACGCCGCCCTCGACCTGTACGACGTTGACGCGATTGGCCTTGACCGACTTGATCGCGCCGTCCTGGAGGCGCTCGTGCGCCGGTTCCATGGCGGTCCCGTCGGACTCAACACTCTCGCCGTGACCGTCGGCGAGGAAGCCGACACGATCGAGTCTGTGATCGAGCCCTACCTCGTGCGCATCGGCTTCATGGGCCGCACCCCCCGCGGCCGCGTTGCGACTCCTGACGCCTACGCGCACCTCGGTGTACGTCATGCCGATCAGACGCTGAGATTCGATGACCTATAATTCCTGGAGGCTTTGACCCCACGCGGCCCGACGTCTGCGCGGCCGCACCCGAAAGGCGCCCTTCTTCATGAACTTCCAGGACTTCTTCCTCAACTACGGCCTGCTCATCCTGCTGGGCGCCCTCCTGGTGTTCATGTTCTGGAACTCCAGCCGCCGCATGAAGAAGCAGCGCGAGGAGCAGGCACAGAAGGCGCGCCAGACCGTTCCCGGCGCCGAGGTGCTGCTGCAGGGCGGCCTGTACGGCACCATCGTCGAGTTCGACCCCGACAATCTCGACCAGCCTGCGGTTGTCGAGATCGCGCCCGGCGTCGACATCAAGGTCCACAGCCAGGCGATTCTGCGGATCATCACGCCCGCTGACGAGGTTGAGGACGAAACCGACGACGGTTTCGACGACATCGTCGACAACTATCACGAGACCCACGACGGCGAGTCCTCGGATGCTGTGACCACGGACGCGGAGCCGGCCGCCGAGACCGACGCCGACGGGCGCGACGGCGACACCAAGCCCAACGCCTGACCCTTTCTGGAAAGCATCCCGTGGCTGCATCCACTCCTGTTCGCCGTGCCTGGCGGGCCCTCACCGGTCTGCTGACAATCACGGCGGTTCTGTTCGGTATCAACGCCCTGGGCGTCTATGGGTTCAACGCAAGTTCATGGGCACCGGAGCTCGCCCTGGACCTGCAGGGCGGCACCCAGATCATTCTCGAAGCGCAGACCGCGGACGGTGCTGACCCGTCGGCCGAGCAGATGAATCAGGCTGTCACGATCATCCGCCAGCGTGTCGACGCCTCGGGTGTCGGCGAAGCTGAGGTCACCACAGAGGGTGGCAAGAACATCGTCGTGCAGATCCCGGGCGAGGCAGACGAGCAGACCCGGCAGAGGATCGAGGCCTCCGCGCAGCTGCAGCTGCGAGCTGTGCTGTACACGGGGTCGCCTGCCACGTCGTTCATCGGCGAGGACGGCGAGTCCACCCCGTATCCGACGCCGGACCCCAGCCTCGAGTCGACGCCGACAGTGGAGCCCACCAGCGGGAGCGACACCAACTGGATCACGCCGGCATTGCAGGCGGAGTTTCTTGCGTACGACTGTGCGAACCCGGACAACGATCCCGCGAACGCGCCCACTGATGAGCCACTCATCACGTGTGACGCATCGGGAACGGTCAAGTACATCCTCGGACCGGTGGAGTTGGACGGGTCATCGATCGTCGACGCGACGAGCGGACTCGAGCAGACTTCCGGTCGATGGGTCGTGAACCTGCAGTTCAACGAGTCCGGGACTGAGACCTTCGGGCAGATCAGCCAGCGGCTCTTCGGAGCGACGCCGCCGCTCGACCAGTTCGCCTTCGTCCTCGACGGCTACGTCCTGACCGCTCCGTCGATGAATGCGCAGATCCTCGACGGACGCCCGAGCATCAGCGGCAGCTTCACGCAGGAGTCCGCAAAGGTCCTTGCCGACCAGCTGAAGTACGGTGCGCTACCGCTGAGCTTCGTCGTCGTGAGCTCTGACACGATCTCGGCAACCCTCGGGTCCCAGCAGCTGCAGATCGGGTTGATCGCGGGCCTTATCGGCCTGGCCCTGGTCGCCATCTACTCGCTCATCGTCTACCGCGCCCTCGGGTTCGTGATCATCGCCTCCCTCGTCGTGATGGCGGTGCTCACGTACGTGATGCTGCTGATCCTTGGCTGGCGCATGGGCTTCCGGCTCTCGCTCGCCGGTGTCGCGGGTCTGATCGTGTCGATCGGGTTCACCGCTGACTCGTTCATCGTGTACTTCGAACGCATTAGAGACGAATTGCGCGACGGCAAGTCGATCACCGGCGCCGTCGAAGACGGTTGGTCGCGAGCGAAGCGCACGATCTACATCTCGAAGTCGATCAACATTCTCGCGGCGGTCGTGCTCTACATCCTGGCCGACGCAACGGTGAAGGGTTTCGCCTTCACCCTCGGCCTCACGACCGCGATCGACGTTTTGATCTTCATCATCTTCACGCACCCCGTGATGCAGCTGCTGGCCCGCACGAGATTCTTCTCATCCGGCCACCCGCTTTCGGGCCTCGATCCCGACGCCCTGGGCGCCGTCTACCGCGGGCGGGCACAGTTCCGCGCGCCGGTCGTGGCGCCAAAGACAGCCGCCGAGAAGCGGGCGTCTCGCTCCAAAGGTGAGGCCGCGCGCCGCCAGACGATCGCCGAGCGCAAGCTTGCCGAGTCCCGCACGTCCGGCTCTAGCCAGACCACCGAGGGAGAGGACACCCCCTGATGCGCTCCCTCAACCAGCTCGGAAACGACCTGTACAGCGGGAAGACGTCCTTCCCCTTCGTCGGCAAGCGGCGGCTGTGGTTCATCATCGCCGCGATCCTCGTCATCGGTTCGGCACTTGTGCCTTTCATCAGGCCGATTCAGTTCTCGATCGAATTCACCGGGGGCTCCCAGTTCACCGTTTCGCGTGCCACCAGCACCGACCAGCTCATCGCCACCGAAGCAGTGCAGTCGGTCGTGCCGGGCGCGACGACGAAGGTCGCGACAGTCGGTGCCGACACGATCCGCGTCCAGACCGATCAGATGACGGATGCCGAGACGCGCGATGTCGCTGCAGCACTCGCCGAGGCGTACAGCGTCGACGCGAGCGAGGTGACCACGTCGTTCATCGGCCCGAGCTGGGGACAGGACGTCACGCGCCAGTCGCTCTGGGGTCTGGCCATCTTCCTCGCGCTGACCTTCATCATCCTCGCGCTGTACTTCCGCACCTGGAAGATGTCTGCGGCAGCAATCATCGGCCTCGTCGACGTGCTGGTGATCACGGTGGGGATCTATGCGCTGTTCGGTTTCGAGATATCGCCTGCCGCAGTGATCGGGTTCCTCACGATTCTCGCGTATTCGCTCTATGACACGACAGTCGTGTTCGACAAGATCCGGGAGAACACCTCGGAAGACGGCGAGATATCGGGCCGCACCTTCGGCGAGTCGGTGAACCTGGCAGTGAACCAGACGCTGGTCCGCTCGATCAACACGACAGTCGTGGCGATCCTGCCGGTCGGCGCGATCCTGTTCATCGGGGCGTTCTGGCTCGGAGCCGAGACGCTGAGCGACATCTCACTGTCGATCTTCGTGGGAATCATCGTTGCGGCCTATTCGACGCTGTTCGTCGCGGCGCCGCTGTTCTCGCTGTTCCGTGAGGGCGAGCCGGCCATCCGTCAGCGCGATGAGCGGGTCCTCGCCGCCCGCGAACAGGCGGTAGCTTCGGCCTGATCGCCCCTAGCGCAGCGTAGGATATGGGCTCCAGCGAAGGGAGGGCTACCGGGTGACCGAGACAGTCCCGCCCGCCCAGAGCGTGCCTCCAGGGTCCTCGTCGTTGCTGAGGCTCGTGCCGCGCATCTTCTCGCGTGCCGCACGTCGCGACGATGTCGAGAAGCTCTTGCGCACCGTCCGCACGCACCATCCCAAGGGTGATCTGGCGATCATCGAGCGCGCCTACGCGATCGCCGATCGCGCCCATTCGGGACAGAAGCGTCAGAGCGGCGAGCCCTACATCACGCATCCGCTGGCTGTGGCCCAAATCCTCGCCGATCTGGGCCTTGGCCCCAAGGCTGTGGCGGCCGCCCTTCTGCACGACACCGTCGAAGACACCGGTTACTCGCTCGATGCCCTCGCCGCGGAGTTCGGCGACGAGGTGGCGATGCTCGTCGACGGGGTGACCAAGCTCGACAAGGTCAAGTACGGCGAGAGCGCGCAGGCAGAAACCGTACGCAAGATGATCGTCGCGATGTCGCGCGACATCCGTGTCCTGCTCATCAAACTCGCTGACCGGTTGCACAACGCACGGACGTGGGGCTTCGTCCCTCCCGAGAAGGCCCGCAAGAAGGCCACCGAGACGCTCGAGATCTACGCACCACTCGCGCATCGCCTCGGTATCCAGACCATCAAGTCCGAGCTCGAGGACCTGTCGTTCGCTGTTCTGCATCCGAAGCTCTACGCCGAGATCGAGAGCCTGGTCAAGCAGCGCACCCCGCAGCGCGATAAGTACCTGCAGAACGTCATCGACGCCGTCGACACCGATCTGCGCGAGTTGCGTATCCGCGGGCGCGTACTCGGTCGCCCGAAGCAGCTGTACTCCGTCTATCAGAAGATGGTGGTGCGGGGTCGCGAGTTCGACGACATCTACGACCTCATCGGCATCCGCATTCTGGTCGCGTCGGTGCGGGACTGCTACGCCGTGCTGGGTGCGATTCATGCCCGGTGGACGCCGTTGCCCGGGCGGTTCAAGGACTACATCGCCACCCCGAAGTTCAACCTCTACCAGTCGCTTCACACGACGGTGATCGGACCGGAGGGTCGCACCGTCGAGATCCAGATTCGCACCCACGAGATGCACCAGCAGGCCGAGTACGGTGTGGCAGCCCACTGGAAGTACAAGGAGCGGATGGCCGGCGGGAAGATCGACGACAAAGCCGTCGACGCAGATCTCGCGTGGCTCGCGCGGATTTCGGATTGGCAGGCAGAAACCGCCGACCCGGGAGAGTTCCTCGATTCGCTGCGCTTTGAGATCGGCGCGAAAGAGGTTTACGTCTTCACCCCCAAGGGGCGCGTGATCGGACTTCCGGCGGGCGCGACGCCGGTCGACTTCGCCTACGCAGTGCACACCGAAGTCGGTCACCGCACGATGGGCGCGAAAGTCAACGGGCGGCTCGTTCCCCTCGAGTCCGAGCTCAAGAGCGGGGACGTCGTCGAGGTGTTCACCTCGAAGAACCCGGATGCCGGGCCAAGCCAGGACTGGCTGAGCTTTGTCAAGAGCACCAGAGCTCGCAGCAAGATCCGGGGATGGTTCACGAAGGAGCGGCGCGAAGAGGCAATCGAACAGGGCAAGGAGTCGATCGCGCGCGCGATGCGACGCCAGAACCTGCCGCTGCAGCGACTGATGAACCAGGACACGCTCAGCGAAGTGGCTGACGGACTGCGTTACGAAGGCGTATCAGCACTGTACGCGGCTGTCGGCGAAGGCCATGTCTCGACGCAGTCGGTCATCGAGAAGGTCACGGCGCTCGTCAGCGCATCGAACGACACGGCCACGGGGCCGATCGACCTCCCGCACGTCGGGCGCTCGCGTCAGCCGCGCGCCGGTGACTCGGGCGTTCTCGTGCGCGGTGCACCCGACATCCTCGTCAAGCTCGCGAAGTGCTGCACGCCGGTGCCCGGCGACGAGATCCTCGGGTTCGTGACGCGGGGAAGCGGTGTCTCCGTGCACCGAGCTGACTGCACGAACGTGGCATCGCTGCGCTCGGACCCCGAACGCCTCATCGATGTGGAGTGGGCCCCGACGACCAAGAGTGTGTTCCTGGTGCAGATCCAAGTCGAAGCCCTCGACCGTTCAGGGCTGCTCAGTGACGTGACTCGCGTACTCAGCGAACACCACGTGAACATCCTCTCTGCATCCGTATCCACCACGAACGACCGTCTGGCGATTAGCCGCTTCGTGTTCGAGATGGGCGACATCGTCCACCTTGACCGCGTCCTCAATGCGGTCCGCCGCATCGATGCCGTCTACGACGTCTACCGGGTCACGTCCTCGTAGGTTCAGCGCTGCGGGAACGCAACAGGTCGAGGGCTCGCACCTTGTGCGGAACGGTGCCGGCGTGCTCTAGCCAGTCGATGCCTGCCCGGATCGTCGCGGGGTCTCGCGCAAAGCCGTCGAGAGCTGTCCGGTGGTCGGCGTCACCCACGCGAGCAAGGTCGGCGACCGTCCGCGCCGGAGACGTGACCAGCACCCCGCCGATCCGGTAGAGGTCGCTGGCGGGCAGGTACGGGTCTCGATAGTGGAGTCGGCGATGGATGACGCCGTGGATGCGATGCGGCACCGCTCGCTGCACGGTATGCCGGGAGGGCGGCTCACTGATGACACCGTGCACCCATGCTGCCGAGAGGTGAGTCGCCGCCATGAGATCGCGAAGCAAGGGCCCCAGAGACGCTGCCCGCGCGCTGGGCGTTTCCACGGTGTCTGCCGGCATATAGGCGGCGTCGATCTCGATGAGGTGCCCGTCGAGGCGTGCGGCAGACAGCTCCGCCAGCGAGAGTCGCTCATCGACGAAGTACAGAAACGGCGAGGTCATCCCCGCAGTCTGCCTCCGGTCGACTCACTCGCCGGTGCGCTGTTGTCAGTCTGTGGAGAAGTCCCGGTCAGCCCTCGACCGCGCGGAGCCAGGCGCGCCGGGCCTCGAGAGCCTCGCTTGCCTGCTTGATCGCCCGCTGGTCCTTACGTGCGGTGGCCTCGGCAAGCTCCGCCTCGAGCTTGGTGATCGCGTCATACAGCTGGCGGGTCATGTCGTTGGCACGTGCCGTGGTCTCGGGATTGTTCCGCGTCCACTCGGCGTCCTCGCGCGCACGGACCGACACT
This sequence comes from Microbacterium sp. UBA837, assembly GCF_002296025.1. Lineage (NCBI taxonomy): Bacteria > Bacillati > Actinomycetota > Actinomycetes > Micrococcales > Microbacteriaceae > Microbacterium > Microbacterium sp. UBA837. Next base: position 55,199 of record NZ_DBHD01000052.1, on the reverse strand, counting down.
TCGATCTTGCGCAGCTCATCATCGAGGGCACGCTCCTGATCGCGCGGAAAGATGCGACCGATGTCATCCCACGACCGCTGAATCGCGGTGAGGGCGCTGCGCGCAGCGGCAAGGTCTGACATGTCGAGAATCGGGCGTGCCCGCTCGAGGAGTTCCCGCTTGGCGTCGATCTTCTCTTTCGATGCCTCGACCTCCGCAGCCTCACGACCCGCCCGTGCCGAATAGAGCGCGTCCCCGGCAGCTTTGAACCGAGCCCATAGTGCGTCGTCGACCTTCTTGCCGGCGCGGCCCGCAGCTTTCCACTCGTTCAGCAGGTCACGGTAGGCGCCGATGCCGTCTTCGCCGCGCGGCGCGAGCGCCTCTGCGCGCTCAACCAGACGGTTCTTACGCTCACGAACTGCCTTGTGCGCCTCATCGAGCTCGGCATAGAACTCGCGGCGGTGCTTGTCGACAGTTGCCCGCGCGTCTCGGAATCTCTTCCACAGCGACTGCGAGATCGACTTGGGAAGGTGCGGACCGTTCTGCTGGTGAGACTGCCACTGGTCGAACAGCGAGCTCATCTCGGCCGAGGCCGTCTTCCACTGCACGGTCTTGGGGTCGCGCGCGGCGATCGCTTCGGCCTGCTCGACGAGCCGTGTCCGCTCGGCAATCGCGGCATCCACGGCCTCCCGAGCCTGAGCGGCCTCGGCGGCGCTCGCTTCGGTCAGCGACGCGGTGAGAGCCTCGACCCGGGCGCTCAGCGCTGCGAGGTCGCCGACAGCTGACGCTCCCGAGATCTTCCCGCTGAGGGTCGCAGCTGTCGCACGCAGGTCCGCGGCGCTGGCACCACCGCGGCGGTGGCGAACTTCCAGGAGTGTGACCTCGGAGGCGAGATCAGAGAATTTCCGCTCGTAGTAGGCCAGAGCCTCTTCAGCGGTGCCGTCAGGGTATTGACCGACGACGCGCCACTGGTCGCCTTCGCGAACCGAAACCGTGCCGTCGTCATCGACGCGGCCCCAGGGCTGTTCGACGGGGGTGGAGGACGAAGCTGTGTCTGACACGGAAGGCACCTCAATGCGGCGAAGCCGCCTGCGGGGGATGGACGCTTAAGCCTAATACGGAGCGCCTCCGCGGCCAGGCTCGGATGCGGCGGCGATGTCGTCGTGCGCGGCTAGCCTGGATCCCATGGCGAACACGGCGGGGCTCTTCTCCGGGCAAACCCCGCTGCCGGTGCGGATGAGACCCACGTCCCTCGACGAGGTCGCCGGACAGCAGCACCTGCTGCGGCCGGGTGCGCCGCTTGTCGTGCTCGCGGATCCCGATGGTGGCGCGCGAGCGGCGACATCCGTCATCCTTTGGGGTCCGCCGGGGACCGGCAAGACCACTCTCGCCCAGGCTGTCGCGCGCTCATCCGGTCGCCGCTTCGTCGAGCTGTCGGCTGTCACCGCCGGAGTCAAGGATGTGCGCGAGGTGATGCAGGACGCTCTGACGCAGCGCGACCTGTACGGAACCTCCACGATCCTCTTCCTCGACGAGATCCACCGATTCACCAAAGCGCAACAGGACGCGTTGCTGCCTGGCGTCGAGAACGGTTGGGTCGTCCTGATCGCCGCAACCACGGAGAATCCGTCGTTCTCGGTCATCTCGCCGTTGCTGTCCAGGTCGCTGCTGCTGACGCTGCAGCCGCTGACGGATGCCGATCTCGCCGAACTCATCGACCGGGCGGTGTCGGATGCGCGCGGACTTGCCGGTGCCGTGGCCCTGACCGACGAAGCACGCGCTGCACTCGTGCGGCTCGCTTCCGGTGACGCCCGCCGCGCCCTTACCGCCCTGGAGGCAGCGGCGTCCCTCGCCGAACCGGAAGCCGACGGGGCAGCCGGCACGATCACCGCCGAGCACGTCGCGCAGGCGGTGGACCGGGCGCTCCTTCGATATGACCGTCAGGGCGACGAGCACTACGACGTCATCAGCGCGTTCATCAAGTCGATCCGCGGGTCGGATCCGGATGCCGCGCTGCACTATCTTGCGCGCATGATCGAGGCGGGGGAGGACCCCCGCTTTATCGCACGTCGTCTGATCATCTCGGCCGCCGAGGACATTGGTCTCGCAGATCCGCAGGCCCTCCCGCTCGCGGTTGCGGCAGCCGACGCGGTTCAACTGATCGGCTTCCCCGAGGGACGTATTCCGCTTGCTGAGGCGACGGTGTACCTCGCGACCACGGCCAAATCGAACGCCGCGTATCTGGCGATCGATGCCGCGATCGCCGACGTGCGCCAGGGCGGTGGCGGCAGAGTCCCGCCGCACCTGCGGGACGCGCACTACCCGGGAGCCGCGCGGCTCGGACACGGGAAGGGTTACCGCTACCCGCATGACGATGAGCGCGGCGTGGTCGCGCAACAGTACCTTCCCGATGCGCTGCGCGACCGCAGCTACTATCGCCCGACCTCCCGTGGCGCAGAACGGGAGATTGCGGCACGGTGGAGCCGAATCCGCCGCATCCTCGGCAGGCCGGAAGAGCCCGGCTCGGGCGCCGCTTCCGGCGGGGACTGAGAGCTCTGGTAGACTAGTTCGGTTCGAAACCGAGTTTTCGGATATCCCCTCACTCGAGATCACCTTTCGGTGCGCTGCGACGTGCGAACCGAAGCGGGAGTGCGGGATACGTCCATGAGTCGCGAGAGTCGCGGCCATGTCATCGGAAGGAATCCTTCGTGCCTACGAAGTCCCAGGACCGCCGCAAGGTGCGCATGTCGCGCGCCCTCGGCGTCGCACTTACCCCCAAGGCAGCTCGCTACCTCGAGAAGCGTCCCTATGCACCGGGCGAGCACGGCCGCACCAAGCGCAAGGCCGACAGCGACTACGCCGTCCGCCTGCGCGAGAAGCAGCGTCTGCGCGAGCAGTACGGCATCCGCGAGAAGCAGCTGCGCATCGCGTTCAACGAGGCCCGCCGCAAGGACGGCCTGACCGGTGAGAACCTCGTCGAGCAGCTCGAGATGCGCCTGGACGCGCTGGTTCTTCGTGCCGGCTTCGCCCGCACGACCGCGCAGGCTCGTCAGCTCGTGGTGCACCGCCACATCCTCGTCGACGGCAAGACCGTGGACCGCCCCTCGTTCCGCGTCGCACCCGGCCAGCTCATCCACGTCAAGGAGAAGAGCGAAGGCCTCGAGCCGTTCCAGGTCGCCGCGGCCGGCGGACACGCCGAGGTTCTGCCCCCGGTTCCGGGCTACCTCGAGGTCGAGCTCGACAAGCTCCACGCCCGTCTCGTGCGTCGCCCCAAGCGCGCCGAGGTGCCCGTGGTCTGTGACGTTCAGCTCGTCGTTGAGTACTACGCGGCGCGCTAAGCGGCGCGTAGTACAGCCGCGAAGCGGCCAACAAC
>NZ_DBHD01000052.1:32452-51521 GCF_002296025.1 Microbacterium sp. UBA837 | reverse complement strand
ACACCGTTACGCGGCGCGCTAAGCAGTCCGCAGAAGCACGTTCGCGAAGGGCGTCGGGGTGACCCGGCGCCCTTCGCCGTTCTCGCCTACGATGGGATGAGCCGCCGTCGCGGAAAGGGAGTGAGCGCATGAAAAACCTGCTGTGGTTCGCACTGGGACTTGCCGGGGGTTTCGTCGCCGCCCATTACGTCAACAAAGACCCACGGGGACACGAACTGCTCGCCGAGGTGGATGCTCGTATCTCGCAGTTCACCGACCGCATCGCGGATGCCTACCGCGAGCAGGAAGCTCGCATTGTCGGAATCGTCGAGGACGCCGTGGACTCGGCATCGTCGACGGTCGATACTGTGGCCGACGCCGTGACGGATACTGCGGGCGACGTCGCTGACGCGGCAAAAGACGCAGCCAAGAAGCTGACTGACTGATCTCCATGCGTGTTCGCATCGCCCCGCGCGGGCGGTGCAGTTCACCTGTGCAAAGGAAACCCGATGAAGACCGCTGAGATCGCGCAGCGCTACCTCGACTACTTCGAGAAGAACGATCACGTCATCGTCCCGAGTGCGTCGCTTGTCACCGACGACCCGTCGCTGCTGTTCACCGTCGCGGGCATGGTGCCGTTCATTCCGTACCTGACGGGCGTCGTTCCCGCACCGTATCCGCGCGCCGCTGACGTGCAGAAGTGCATTCGCACCAACGACATCGAAGAGGTCGGCAAGACCGCACGCCACGGCACGTTCTTCCAGATGCTCGGCAACTGGTCGTTCGGCGACTACTTCAAGGCAGGCGCCATCGAATATGCCTGGGAGTTGCTGACCTCGCCCGAGTCGGCCGGTGGTCTCGGCTTTGCCGAGCGGGACCTGTGGGTCACCGTGTACGAGGACGATGACGAAGCAGCCGGCCTCTGGAAGCGGATCGCAGGACTCCCTGAGGAGCGCATCCAGCGATTCGGCAAGGAAGACAACTATTGGTCGACCGGTCAGCCTGGCCCTGCGGGTCCCTGCTCGGAGATCTACTTCGACCGCGGACCGGCCTACGGTCCCGACGGGGGCCCGGCAGTCGATGACAGCCGTTTCACCGAGATCTGGAACCTCGTGTTCATGCAGTACGCGATCACGAACGTTCGGTCCAAGGTCGACTTCGATGTGGTGGGGGATCTCCCGCAGAAGAACATCGACACCGGCATGGGCCTGGAGCGCGTCGCGTTCATCAAACAGGGCGTCGACAACATGTACGAGACCGACCAGGTGCGTCCTGTGCTCGATCTCGCCGTCGCGCTGTCGGGCCGCACCTACGGTGCAGTCCACGAGGATGACGTGCGATTCCGCGTCGTCGCGGATCACGTGCGGTCTTCGCTGATGCTGCTCTCGGACGGTGTCCGCCCTTCGAACGAGGGCCGTGGTTATATCCTTCGCCGCCTCATGCGGCGCACGATCCGTGCGATGCGACTGCTCGGCGTCGACGCGCCGACGTTCCGCGAACTGTTCGCGGCGTCACGGGATGCCATGGCCCCCGCGTATCCGACTCTCGCCACCGAGTACGACCGGCTCGAGTCCGCAGCCGTCGCCGAGGAAGAGACGTTCCTGCGCACGCTTGCAGCGGGCTCGACGATTCTGGATCTCGCCGTAGCCGAGACCAAGAGCGCGGGTAAGGCCGAGATCCCGGGCTCCGAGGCTTTCCTGTTGCACGACACCTACGGCTTTCCGATCGACTTGACCCTCGAGATCGCCGAAGAGGCAGGCCTCTCGGTGGATCGGGCCGCTTTCGATTCGCTCATGCAGGAGCAGCGCCAGCGGGCGAAGGCCGACGCGAAGTCCCGCAAGCGCGCTATCGCCGATCATTCCGTGTACCGCGAGTTCCGCGCCCTCGGCGAGACGACGTTCACGGGATACACGGATCTTGAAACCGAGTCCCGCATCCTGGGCGTGCTCGTGGATGGGGTCTCGGTCGATCGCGCGACCACCGGTCAGGTAGCCGAGGTCATCGTCGCCGAGACCGCGCTGTACGCCGAGTCGGGCGGTCAGGTCGCCGACAAGGGCATCATCGTCGGTCCGGGCTATCAGCTCGACGTCATCGATGTGCAGAAGCCGGTACCGGGCCTGGTGAGTCACACCGTGGAGGTGACCAGCGGAGAAGTAGCTGTGGGCCTTGCCGCGACGACGATCGTGGATGCCGCCAATCGTCGTGCGGCAGCACAGGCGCACTCGGCGACACACCTCGTCCATGCCGCCCTCCGCGACACGCTCGGCTCGTCTGCCACGCAGTCGGGATCGCTGAACCGCGCGGGCTACCTGCGTTTCGACTTCGCGTGGACACAGGCCCTGTCGCCCGAGACCAAATCCGAGATCGAGGAGATCGCGAACAACGCCGTGCGGGACAACCTCCAGGTGACCACCCGCGTACTTGCCCTCGACGAAGCCAAAGAGCTCGGAGCAATGGCTTTGTTCGGAGAGAAGTACGGCGACACCGTGCGGATGGTCGACATCGGAGGTCCGTGGTCTCGTGAGCTGTGCGGTGGCACCCACGTCGCGACCAGCTCCGAGGTGGGCCTCATCAACCTGATCGGCGAGTCATCGGTCGGCGCTGCCAATCGCCGCGTCGAGGCGCTCGTCGGGGCGGACGCCTTCCGTGAGCTCGCTGCCGAACGGGCGATCGTCTCACAGCTGACCTCGTCGCTGAAGACTCCCCGGGATCAGCTGCCGGCGCGCATCGCTGAGCTGACCGCGAACCTCAAGGCAGCCGAGAAGAAGATCGCGTCGCTGCAGGCGAAGGCTCTGAGTGAGCAGGTTCCGGATCTCGTTGCCGGAGCTCGTCGTGTGGGTGCTCTGTCCGTGGTCGCTGCTAACCTCGGACGCGCGGGCTCGGCTGACGACGTACGTGCCGTCGCACTGAAGGTTCGTGAGCGACTCGGTTCCGACGCTGCGGTGGTGGCTCTCGGAGGCGAGGTCGACGACCGACCGGTCGTCATCGTTGCGACGACGGAAGCGGCTCGCTCGCTCGGGGTGAAGGCAGGTCCCCTCGCGAAAGCTGCGGCGACAACACTTGGCGGCGGTGGCGGGGGACGCGATGATCTTGCCCAGGGCGGTGGTAGCGACGTGAGCGCGCTGGCGCGGGCCCTTGATGATGTCGTGGCGGGGCTGCCCCGACCGTGAGCGGATTTCGCCGCGGCATCCGTCTCGCCGTCGACGTCGGCAAGGCCCGCGTGGGGGTCGCCCAGTGCGATCCGGACGGGATGCTCGCGACGCCGACTGAGACGGTTGCGCGCGGCGACGGCACGATCGGCCGCCTGATAGACCTCGTGCGCGAGGTCAGTCCGCTCGAAGTCATCGTGGGGCTACCGATCAATCTCCGCGGAGAGCGCACAGCCTCAACCGAGGATGCAGAGTCCTTCGCCCACGAGCTGAGAGAGCGAATCGGCGTTCCGATCCGGATGCTGGATGAGCGCCTCAGCACGGTCTCGGCGCACAGCGCACTACGCGCGTCCGGCAGAAACACCCGATCTTCTCGTACGATTGTGGATCAGGTTGCCGCCGTCGTGCTCTTGCAGCAGGCGTTGGACATCGAGAAGAGCACCGGCCGCCCACCGGGTGCGCTACTACCCCCCGCCGAGGAGCCCGCCTGACATGCCCGACGATTCGTCACCGTTCGACGATCCGTTCGCCGATCTTTTCGGGAAGCTCCCGGACGGCCGTTCGCGACCCACCGCAGGCGCAGCCTCATCGTCAGAACCGTCATCTTCCGCGAACACCGAAGGCGACCCCGCTGACACCGCGGCGGAAGACCACGCACAGGACCAGGGCAGCGGTCAGCCGACGTCGCCCTCGCAGGGCGAAAAGCCAGCATCGGTACCCGATTCCGAGGGATTACCCACGCAACCTCCGCCGTCGCGACGCGCAGCCCGCGAAGCGCGCGCCTCGGCCGCGAGCGGCAGCTCCGGGTCGGTTTCTCAGCTCCCCGCGCAGCCGAGGAGCGCGACCGGCTCTGGCTCGAATAGCGACGATGTGCCACCTGAGCTCTTCTGGGCCGCGGTCGCAGCTCCGCCAGCCTCAACCCAGACTCTCACCTCGACCTCGACATCCGTCCCTCGTGCGGATCGTTCCGCGCCGGCCTCGGCCGGCACCCTCGATGACCTCTTCACGGGAGAGCGCACCACGGATGACATCGGCATGACCCCTCCGCCCGCAGAACGCCGTCGCCGCCGTCGCGGTGGATGGATCGCCCTCATCATCGTGCTCGTGCTCTTCGGCGGTGCTGCGGCCGGTGGTTGGTGGGTGTGGTCGAACTACGAGGACAAGATCCGCGAGGTGTTGGGCTGGGAGGAGCCGCAGGAGTACGAGGAGGGGATGGCCACCGGTGAGGCGTTCCTCACGATCGTCTCGGGCGATACCGGCGCCTCGATCTCACCGAAGCTCTACGAGGCCGGGGTAACGAAGACGCCTGACGCGTTCTATGACTACCTCGTCGCCGAAGACTTGAATCCGCCGTTTGTACCCGGGGTGTTCCGTCTGCAGCAGCAGATGACCTCAGCTGCCGCACTCGAGGCGATTCTCGACCCGGCCAACAGGATGGAGAACACTGCGCAGCTACGCGAGGGACTCACGGTCGACCAGTCGATCCAGATCCTCTCGGAGAGCCTGGCGATTCCGCTTGAAGACTTCCAAGCCGCAGTGGCCGACCCCAGTGTCTTCGGCGTTCCCGTCAACGAGGCTGTCGTTGCCGCGGGCGGGCAGCCGCTGGAGGGCTGGCTCTTCCCGGCTACCTACACGTTCGACCCGGGCGTGACAGCGCAGCAGGTGATTCAGACCCTCGTCGACCGCGCGGTCCAGTCCTTGGATACCGCAGGCGTGCCTGTCGATGATCGGGAGCGCATCCTCACAATCGCCTCGATCATCCAGCGCGAAGCCCGTTTTGAAGCCGACTTCTACAAGGTCTCGCGCGTCATCCAGAACCGGCTCGATCAGGGCATGAAGCTGCAGATGGACTCGACTGCCCAGTACGGCTACGGCGAACTGCACGATGGGACCGTGAGTTCTTCTGGCGAGGCTCTGACCGACGACAATCCGTGGAACACCTACGTCATCGACGGGCTACCGGTTGGCCCCATCGCCAACCCCGGAGACCTCGCGATCGACGCGGCCATGCACCCCGAGGATGGCCCCTGGCTGTACTTCGTCACGGTGAACCTCAATACCGGTGAGACGGTCTTCACGACCAACTACGATGACCACCTCGCCGCCGTCGAGCAGTGGCGCCAGTGGTGCACGGATAACCCCGACGCCGGATGTTGAGGTGACGGATCGTCCTCCGCGTCTGGAGGTTTGGGGCGACCCGATCGAGCACAGCCGGTCGCCCCAGTTACACGCCGCCGCGTACCGCGTACTCGACCTGGACTGGTCCTACGGATGCCGCCGGGTCACGGCGGTGGGGTTCGCCACAGAACTGGCCTCGCTCGACGACACCTTTCGAGGCTTATCGGTCACCTACCCGCTGAAGGAAGCAGCTTTCGCGGCATCCGTGACCCGCGACGCGCGCGCGGAGCTCACGGGAGCAGTAAACACGCTGCTGTTGACCGGCGCTGGGCCCTCCGGCTTCAACACTGACGTCGGCGGAATAGTCAGTGCCCTCGCTGACTGCGGGATCGCCGAGCTGCGCCACGTCCGGATCGTCGGGGCAGGCGCCACAGCGACATCCGCGCTCGTGGCTGTCGCCGAGCTCGGTGCGGACCAGATCGAGGTTGCAGCGCGCCGGCCCGAAGCTGTCGCCGCGCTCAGCGAGATCGGCGAACGGCTGGGCCTGTCCGTTCACGGGGTCCCGCTCACGCGACCAGAGCCCGTACCGGTCGATCTGACGATTGCGGCACTGCCGGGCGGTGCGGTGGTGCCCGAGGCCGACGCCGACGCGCTTGCCTCCGGCGGCGGGCCGTTGTTCGACGTGGTCTATGGGCAGGGGATGACATCACTTCAGGCAGCCTGGTTGCGCGCCGGCCGTGACATCTATACGGGCGAAGCGATGCTGCTGCACCAGGCGGTACTGCAGGTGCGGATCTTCGTCGGAGGAGATCCAGCGGTTCCGCTTCGCGACGAGTCGGCTGTCGTCGGCGCGATGCGCGCGAGCCTCGTGGGAGACTAGACCAATGCTCCGCGTGCTCACGGCCGGCGAATCGCACGGCCCCGAACTGGTTGCCGTCATGGAGGGTCTTCCCTCCGGTGTGCCCGTTTCCCGTTCAGAGATCCAGGCCGACCTTGCTCGTCGCAAGCTGGGATACGGGCGCGGATCCCGCATGAAGTTCGAAGAAGACGAACTCACGATCTCCAGCGGCGTCGTGCACGGCCTGAGCCTGGGCAGCCCGATCGCGCTGCGTATCGCCAACACCGAGTGGCCCAAGTGGGTCGAGGTCATGAGCGCTGAGCCCGTCGAACTGACCGAGAGGTCGCGCGGTCGGGGAGCAGCACTGACCCGTCCTCGCCCCGGCCACGCCGACCTGGTCGGGATGCAGAAGTACGGCTTCGATGAGGCACGGCCCATCTTGGAGCGCGCAAGCGCCCGCGAGACTGCTGCTCGGGTCGCGCTCGGAGCCATCGCCCGCGCGTTCCTGGCAGAGCTCGGCATCCGTCTTGTCTCTCACACGGTGGGTATCGGCCCGGTCGAAGCTCCCCGGGACGCTCCGCTGCCCACGCCGGATGACGTGGAGGCACTGGATGCCGACCTGATGCGCTGCTTCGATCCGGAGACCTCAGCGCGGATGGTTGCCGAAGTCGATGACGCACGGAAAGCCGGCGACACCCTCGGCGGTGTCGTCGAGGTGCTCGCGTTCGGGCTCCCCCCGGGGCTCGGCAGCCACGTGCACTGGGATCGCCGGCTCGACGGCAAGCTAGCGCAAGCGCTCATGAGCATTCAGGCGATCAAGGGCGTCGAGGTCGGCGATGGATTCCTGACCACGCGGCGGCGGGGCTCGGAAGCCCACGACGAACTGTTCGCCACCGACGGCGGCATCGCCCGGGCCACCGATCGCGCCGGAGGCACCGAAGGCGGCATGTCTACCGGCACGGTGCTTCGGGTCCGGGCCGGCATGAAGCCGATTGCCACGGTTCCGCACGCGCTTCGGACTGTGGACGTCGCCTCCGGCGAGACCGCCAGCGCGCACCACCAGCGTTCGGACGTGTGCGCGGTCCCGGCAGCCGGCGTGGTCGCTGAAGCCATGACGGCCCTCGTGCTCGCTGATGTCGTGCTTGAGAAGTTCGGCGGCGACAGTGTCGCTGAGACACGACGCAACCTGCAGTCCTACCTCGACGCGATTCCTGGAACGCTGCGAACGAGCGCGGAAAGCGACGACTCGCTGCTGGATGCCGCGGTTCTCACCGGCGATGGCTCCCACTAGCCCGCTCGTTCTGGTCGGCCCCATGGGGGCGGGAAAGACGAGCATCGGCCGTCGCGTTGCCAAAGCGTTGGGCATCAGGTTCATCGACACGGATGCCGTGATCCAGCGCGAGCATGGGCCGATTGAGCAGATCTTCGAAACCCACGGCGAGTCGACGTTCCGTGCCTGGGAGCGTGAGGCAATCCAGAACGCCCTTGGGTGGGGCGGTGTTGTCGTGTCGCTCGGCGGCGGTGCAGTGTTGAATGCCGACACTCGTGCGGATCTGGCGACATGCGATGTCGTGATGCTCACTGTCGACCCTCGTGTCGTGGCGGGGCGGATTCAGGGAACCGCGCGCCCGCTCCTGACCGGTGAGGACCCCATGGAGCGGTGGCGGCGCATCTGGCAGGAGCGTCGTCCCCTGTATGAGAGCGTCGCCGACATCACGATCGACACCTCGACCGGCCCCCTGCAGCACGTTGTGGACGAGATCGTCGCTTGGGCACGCCCGCGTGCAGCGGCATCCGAACCACGCGACACAGCGAAGGAACAGTCATGACCACTCCGACGACCATCTCCGTCACCGGCGACAACCCCTACGACATCACGCTCGGTCGCGGCATCCTGGATTCGGTTGCCGGGGCGCTCCCGACGGCTGCTCAGCGCGTCCTCATCGTCCACCCACCGACACTGTCAGCACAGGCCGAGGAACTCCGAGGACGCCTTCAAGGGGAGCGACAGGTGCTTCTCGCCGAGGTGCCCGACGCCGAGGCCGGCAAGCGCGTCGAGGTAGCCGCGTTCTGCTGGCAGGTGATGGGGCAGGCGAACTTCACTCGCACCGATGCCGTCGTCGGCTTCGGCGGGGGAGCGGTCACTGATCTCGCGGGCTTCGTCGCGGCGACCTGGCTGCGCGGGGTGGCCGTGGTCCAGATCCCGACGACGGTACTCGGCATGGTCGACGCGGCGGTCGGCGGAAAGACCGGCATCAACACGGCCGAAGGAAAGAACCTGGTGGGCGCCTTCTGGCCACCGACCGCCGTCGTCTGCGACCTCGACCTCCTCGAAACGCTCTCCCGCAACGAGACCGTCGCGGGATTCGCCGAAGTCGTGAAGGCCGGCTTCATCTGGCATCCGGAGATCCTCGAGCTGATCGAGCAGGACCCGGATGCCGCCACAGATCCGGCATCCGCATCGTTCCGACGGTGTATCGAGCTGGCGATCGGGATGAAGGCGCGAGTGGTCTCCGAGGACCTGCGCGAGGCCGGCCTTCGCGAGGTCCTCAACTACGGTCACACCCTCGGTCACGCCATCGAGCACACCGAGCGGTATCAGTGGCGCCACGGGGCCGCGATCTCGATCGGCATGGTGTTCGCCGCTGAACTCTCTCGGCTTGCCGGGCGCCTTTCCGACGATGCCGCCCAGCGACACCGCGACATCCTGACCTCGCTCGGTCTGCCCACCACCTATCGAGCGGGCGCATGGCAGCAGCTGCTCTCGACGATGCAACGCGACAAGAAGACGCGGGGGAGCATGTTGCGCTTCATCGTCCTCGACGACATCGCGCGTCCGACGGTGTTGCAGGCCCCCGACGAGTCGCTCCTTTTCGCGGCCTACCAAGAGGTCGCCCAATAGTGACAGGCGGGCACGGTCTCGCCTCGCGACACGAGGTGCGACGCGTTCGCCTGCACGAGTGGGCGGCAGTTCGCGAGCTGCGGATCCGCGCGACCGGCGATCCGGATGCCCCGCTCGCATTCCTCACGAGCCAGGCCGATGAGCTCGCCCGGGACGATTCCTTCTGGCGGGACAGGACCGCCGGCGGCGCCCTGGGCGAGAACGGCGCGCAGTTCGTCGCTGTCACTCGGGGTGACCGCTGGATCGGCACAGCCACAGTCCTGCTCCGCGCCGTCGGCGAAACCGACCACCTCGGCCGTGTCCTCAGCTACCCGCGTGCTGATATCGTCGGCGTCTACATCGACCCCGCCCACCGCGGGCAGGGGGTTCTCTCAGATCTCGTCGACGCGGTGTCGGTGTGGGTCGGAGCGCGCGGGCACAAGGCTCTGACGCTGGATGTGCACCGCGACAACGTGAGGGCGCAGCGAGCCTATGCGCGGCTCGGGTTCGCCCGCACGGGCGTCGGTTTCGTGAGCGCGATCGGGCCGGAGATCGAGATGCAGCGGGCAATAGAGTTGCCACTGTGACGTCTCCTCCTCGCCGGCTGCTGTTGCTCAATGGACCGAACCTCAATCTTCTGGGCACACGAGAACCCGACGTCTATGGGCACGAGACGCTCGAGGATGTCGAAGCACTCGTCTCGCGCACCGCTGCGGCATCCGGTTTCGACGTACGTGCACTGCAGTCCAACCACGAGGGTGTCCTCATCGATGCCGTCCACGCAGCGCGAGCGGATTGCGCCGGAATCGTGATCAACCCCGGCGGGCTGACGCACACGTCGGTATCCCTGCGTGATGCGCTGTCGGGCGTCGCGCTGCCGGTCGCCGAGGTCCACATCTCGGACGTGTACGCACGCGAGGAATTCCGTCACTATTCGTACATCCGCGACATCGCCGCCGTCCACGTGGTGGGCGAAGGTGTGACCGGCTACGCACGTGCGACCGATCTGCTGATCGACATCATCGCCGGCCACGCCGACGGCTGACGGACGAATAATGAGTAGACTCATTTCTGAGGCTACTCATTATGACCGCAGAACAAGGCCGCCGAGAACGCAGCAAGCTCCAGAAGCGTGCGCGCATCTTCACCGCCGCACGTACCCTATTTGCGGAGCACGGTTACGCCGAGGTGACGACCCAGCAGATAGCCGAACATGCTGACGTCGCCGCGGGAACTGTCTTTCGGTACGCGGCGACGAAGGCGGAGTTGCTGCTGATGGTGTTCAACGCGGACTTTCGAGCCTGCGTCGAGCGCGGTCTGGCCGAGGCCGCCGGCGTCTGGCCCCCGACGGCCGCGATCTGGACTGCGCTGGCGCCCACGCTTGCGGCGGCTGCCGCTCGCCCTGCCGACACTGCTGCGTATCAGCGCGAGCTCATGTTCGGCGGGGAGGCGGATCCGCATCGCGCCGAGGGACTCGCCATCGTCGCCGACCTCGAGGGGGGAATCGCCCGTCTGCTCGCGGGGGAGACCCCTCCCGATGACGCGTATAGCGCTGCGCGCGCCGTGTTCGCCTGCGCGCATGTCGTTCTTGTGCGCGCGAGCACCGGCGGTGACCTCCTCGCCGCGCAGCTGCAGATACAGATCGAGCAGATCGTCGCCGGCTGGGACCGGCGCACCATCCGCGCAGCCGATGTGCCGCGCACAGCCGAGCGGGCGATCCCCGCTGGAGAGAAGGAATCATGACCGACATCACCACTGTCGCCGTCCTGGGCACAGGCGTCCTCGGTTCGCAGATCGCGTTCCAGACCGCGTACAGCGGATTCGCCGTGACCGCTTATGACATCAGCGATGACGCGCTAGCCGCGGCACGGGAACGCTTCGCCCACCTCGCCGCCACGTACCGCGCCGAGGTTCCCGGTGCTGCCGAGGACGGTAAAGCCGACCTCGCGCTGATGCGTCTGACGCTCTCCACCGACCTTGACGCCGCAGCCCAAGCCGACCTCGTCATCGAGGCCGTACCCGAGGTACTGGACCTCAAGCGTGACGTGTACACCAGGCTCGGCGAGCTGGCGCCGGCGAAAACGATCTTCGCGACCAACTCGTCGACACTGCTGCCCTCCGACATGGTCGAGTTCACCGGACGGCCGGATCGCTTCCTTGCGCTGCACTTCGCGAACAGAGTGTGGAAATTCAATACGGCCGAGGTGATGGGCACGACGCAGACCGATCCCGCCGTCTTCGCCACCGTCGAGGAATTCGCCACCGAGATCGGCATGGTGCCCATCGCGATTCACAAGGAGAAGGCCGGCTACGTTCTCAACACTCTTCTCGTCCCGCTGCTGAACGCAGGTATGGGCCTCGCCGCCGGCGGCTACGCCTCGGTCGAGGACATCGACAAGACGTGGCGCATCGCGACCGGTGCACCCCTGGGACCGCTGCAGATTCTCGATGTGATCGGACTCACCACGCCGTACAACATCTTGACGCACAGCTCGACGGGAGACGAGAAGCTCGCCACATGGCTGAAAGAGACCTACATCGATCAAGGCAAGCTCGGCGTTGCCACCGGCGAGGGCTTCTACAAGTACGCGTGAACCGGATGCGGCAGGTATGCGGTCCGGCATTTCGCCGGCCGCGTACCGCTGCCTCCTCCATGGGCGACGGTGCGTGCCGGCCGATCCCGTAGAATCGTGCGTCGGACCTGCCTCGACGAGTTCAGTGTCCCTCGGAAACCCAAGAACGGAACCTCCTCCCATGGCATCCACCGCAGACATCAAGAACGGCGTCGTCCTCAACATCGATGGACAGCTCTGGAGCGTCGTGGAGTTCCAGCACGTCAAGCCGGGCAAGGGCGGCGCATTCGTGCGCACCAAGCTCAAGAACGTCCTGACCGGCAAGGTCGTCGACAAGACCTTCAACGCCGGCGCCAAGATCGAGATCGAGAACGTCGACCGCCGCGACTACACCTACCTGTACAACGACGGCGACAGCTTCGTGTTCATGGACCAGACCGACTACGACCAGATCAACGTGCCCGCCGCCACCGTCGGCGACGCGGCGAACTTCATGCTCGAGAACCAGCAGGTCACCATCGCGATGAACAACGGCACCGCGCTCTACCTCGACCTGCCGGCATCCGTTGTGCTCGAGATCACCTACACCGAGCCGGGTCTGCAGGGCGACCGCTCGTCGGCCGGCACAAAGCCTGCAACCGTCGAGACGGGCTACGAGATCCAGGTCCCGCTGTTCCTCGAGACCGGCACGAAGGTCAAGGTCGACACCCGGACGGGTGACTACCTCGGCCGCGTCAACTGACGCGACAGCACCGATGAGTGCACGTTCGAAGGCGCGCAAGCGTGCGCTGGACATCCTGTTCCAAGCTGACGTCCGCGGTGAGGATGTCGCGCTGACACTTGCCGCAGAAGCCCGTCGCGCCGCGTCCGAACCGGCGCGCGAGGCGTCGTGGCTGTACGCCCGTGAAATCGTCGACGGTGTGATCGACAATGCGCCGGCGATCGACGAGGCGATCACGGCCGCCGCGAAGGGCTGGACGCTTGTCCGAATGCCGGCCGTCGACCGCGCGTTGTTGCGCATCGGCACGTGGGAGATCGTCTACAACGACGGCGTTCCCGCCGCCGTCGCGATCGATGAGGCGGTGGAACTCGCGAAGGAGTTCTCGACCGACGACTCCGGCGCGTTCGTGCACGGTGTGCTCGGTCGTGTGGCGCGCGGGGGCGAGACTGCCACGGGAAAGCTCGACTGACCCGCCGCATTTGCACGGCGTGATCCCACTGCCGACGCGCAGGAGCCGCCTACACTCGTCTCGGGAGAGGAGCGTCCATGCGCATCACCGGACTCGGACATGCCGGCATGTTCATCGAGACCACGGGAGGTTCGATCCTGTGCGACCCGGTCATCGGGCCGTCGTTCTTCGGATCCTGGTTCCCGTTCCCTGACAACCGGGGGTTGGATTGGGAGCGTTTCGGCGCCGCTGACTTCCTCTACATCTCTCACCGGCATCGCGATCATTTCGATCCCCGGATGCTGCACCGGTACGTCCGCCGCGACATCCCCGTGCTGTTGCCGGAGTATCCGACAGATGACCTCGAACGCGACCTGATCGACCTCGGCTACACGAACATCGTCCGCACGGAAGCCGGCGTCCCGGTGACGTTCGGTGAGATGACGCTCATGATCACGCCGCTGCGCGCCCCCTCCGACGGCCCGATCGGGGACTCGTCGCTGTCGGTGGACGACGGCACCGCCAGCATCCTGAACCAGAACGACTCGCATCCGCTGGACCTCGAGAAGCTGCTCGCCTTCGGTCGCCCGGACGCGTACTTCACCCAAGTCTCCGGAGCCATCTGGTGGCCCATGGTCTACGACCTGCCGCAGGATTCGAAGCAACACTTCGCGCAGCTCAAGCGCGACGCGCAGAACAAGCGCGCGATGTACTACATCGACAAGGTCGACGCCGGGCATGTCTTCCCGATGGCGGGACCGCCGATGTTCTTGCGCGAAGAGTTGTTCCGCTACAACGGCACCGGGCTTGAGAACGATTCGATCTTCACCGATCAGGCAGAGTTCCTCGAGCACCTGCGCGCGGAGCGGCCTGACAAGGCGGGTCACCTCTTCATCCCCGGAACCCAAGTCGACATCGTGGGCTCCGACGTGACGATCACCCAGACGCTGTACACCGATGCCGAGATCGAGCGCATCTTCCACGACAAGTGGACCTACCTCGCCGAGCAGCGCGACAGTCGGCAGGACGAGGTCCGCGCCGAGGAGTCGCGGCGTGCGACAGTACTCCCGCCGCAGGAAATGCTCGCGGCGATCAAGGAATGGTGGGAGCCGCTCCTGCGGCGGGCCCGGA
Source organism: Microbacterium sp. UBA837 (assembly GCF_002296025.1). NCBI lineage: Bacteria > Bacillati > Actinomycetota > Actinomycetes > Micrococcales > Microbacteriaceae > Microbacterium > Microbacterium sp. UBA837. The sequence continues at coordinate 37,683 of NZ_DBHD01000052.1, read as the reverse complement.
CGATCCGCGATGGCGTCGGTGGCAACGTCCGGTTCCGCATCGGCGAACTCGATATGGTCGTCGACTTCCCCAAGGCGAAGGTTCGCGAGTACGCGGGGGAGGAGTGCATCTACTGGTACACGATTCCGGCTGACCTCGTCTCGACCAATATCGCCGACCACGAGATCGACTGGTCCAACTCGATCTTCCTCTCGATGCAGTTCTCGGTCGGTCGCAGCGGCAAATTCAACGAGTTTCTCACCACGTTCCTCAAGTGTCTGTCGCGTGACCGCATCGAGTACGTCGAGAACTGGTACGCGGAGCAGTCAGATCAGACCGAGGATGTGCAGCTCGAGGACTGGGTCGTGCAGCGCCGTTGCCCGCACCTCCGGGCCGACCTCACCAAGACCGGCAAGATCGAGGACGGCGTACTGACCTGTTCCCTGCACGACTGGAAGTGGGATCTTGCCAGCGGCAAGTGTCTCACCACGACGGGGCATCCCATCCGGTCACAGCGGATCATCGAGACGGCTGACGCGCCTGCGATTCCCTGACGAGCGCTTCCGGTAGGCTCGGACTACAGCAACCTTTAACACCGTCCTGTGAGGCGGAGAAGGGAGCGACGATGAGCACCCGCGCAGTCATGCAGGATGCCGACATCTCACGCGCTCTGACGAGAATCTCTCACGAGATCATCGAATCCAATCGCGGTGCCGGCGAGCTCGTCCTCCTCGGCATCCCGACCCGCGGCGTGCCGCTGGCAGAGCGCATCGCTGCGCTGATCAGCGGCTTCACCGGCCAAGCGGTGCCCGTCGGCTCACTCGACGTCACGATGTACCGCGACGACCTGCACCGCAATCCGACGCGGACGCCCCACCCCACACGCATCCCGGACTCGGGCATCGACGGGAAGACCGTCGTGCTCGTCGACGACGTGCTCTTTTCGGGGCGGAGCATCCGCGCAGCGCTCGATGCCCTGCAAGACATCGGCAGGCCAGCAGCAGTGCGCCTCGCGATCCTCGTGGACCGCGGACACCGCGAGCTGCCGATCCGGCCGGACTTCGTGGGCAAAAACCTGCCGAGCTCCAGATCGGAGCACGTGGCGGTCCGCCTTCGCGAGATCGACGGCGAGGACGAGGTGAGCATCCGATCATGAGACACCTGCTCGACACAGCGACCCTCAGCCGGGCCGACGCGCTTCGTATCCTCGACACCGCCGAAGACATGTCGGACACGCAACGCCGAGAGGTCAAGAAGCTGCCGACCCTGCGCGGCAAGACCGTCGTGAACCTCTTCTTCGAGGACTCGACTCGCACTCGCATATCCTTCGAGGCGGCTGCCAAGCGCCTGTCAGCCGATGTCATCAACTTCGCAGCCAAGGGCTCGTCGGTCTCGAAAGGCGAGTCCCTGCAGGACACCGCACAGACGCTCCAAGCGATGGGCGCGGATGCCGTCGTCATCCGCCACGGAGCATCCGGCGCGCCGCACACCCTCGCCACGAGCGGCTGGATCAGTGCGGGCGTCGTGAACGCCGGCGACGGAACCCACGAGCATCCCACGCAGGCGCTGCTCGACGCGTTTACGATGCGCAAGCGTCTCTACGGCGATGACAGTCGTGGCCGGGATCTCGCCGGCACCCGGGTCGCGATCGTGGGCGATGTGCTCCATTCCCGCGTGGCGCGCTCGAACATGTGGCTGCTGCACACGCTGGGAGCGCACGTTACCCTCGTCGCTCCGCCGACGCTCGTGCCGCAGGATGTATCGGCCTGGCCCGCTCACGTCATCTACGACCTCGACGAAGCTATAGCAGCAGCTCCCGACGTGCTGATGCTGCTGCGCATCCAGCTGGAGCGCATGAACGCAGCGCATTTCCCGAGCGAGCGGGAGTACGCGAGGCGCTGGGGCTTTGACGCACGGCGGCTCGCGGCCCTCGGCGCCGATAGCATTGTGATGCACCCGGGCCCCATGAATCGTGGGCTCGAAATCTCCGCCGAAGCCGCCGACTCGGCTCAATCGACAGTCCTGGAACAGGTAGCCAACGGCGTGTCGGTCAGGATGGCGGTGCTCTACCTGCTGCTGGCGGGTTCGACGACAACCACAGCGACGACAACGACAGGGGAGGAACGAGCATGACCGAGGTCCTCCTGGTTCGCGGCGCCGAGCTCGTGGACGGCACCCGCACAGATCTGCTCGTGCAAGACGGCATGATCGTCGAGACAGGCTCCGCGCTGGACAAGCCCGGCGCGCGCGTGATCGACGCGTCGGGCCTCATCGCACTTCCCGGACTGGTCGACCTTCACGTGCACTTCCGCGAGCCGGGCTTCGAGGCATCCGAAACGATCTTCACCGGTTCGCGCGCAGCAGCTGCCGGAGGCTTCACCACGGTCTTCACGATGCCCAACACGTCCCCGGTTGCCGACACCGCCGGAGTTGTCGAACAGGAGCTGGCACTCGGCGAGGCCGCCGGCTACGTCACCGTCCAGCCCATCGGGGCCGTCACCGTCGGCCAGAAGGGAGAGCGGCTCGCGGAGCTCGGCGCCATGGCTACCTCCCGGGCCCGGGTCCGTGTGTTCAGCGACGACGGGTTCTGCGTCTGGGATCCCGTGATCATGAGGCGCGCCCTCGAGTACGTCAAGGCATTCGGCGGCGTCATCGCCCAGCACGCGCAAGACCCGCGCTTGACCGAAGGCGCGCAGATGAACGAGGGTGTGGTCTCGGCCGAACTCGGCCTGGCGGGATGGCCGGCTGTCGCCGAGGAGGCCATCATCGCCCGGGACGTGCTGCTGGCAGAGCACGTCGGGTCGCGCCTGCACGTCTGTCACCTCTCGACGGCGGGGTCTGTCGACATCATCCGCTGGGCCAAGAAACGCGGAATCGATGTCACTGCCGAGGTGACCCCGCACCACCTGCTGCTCACCGAGGATCGCGTTCGCGGCTATGACGCGCGGTTCAAGGTCAACCCGCCCCTTCGCACCGCCGAGGATGTCGAAGCCGTGCGCGAAGGCCTTGCCGACGGAACGATCGACATCGTGGCAACCGACCATGCGCCGCACCCGAGCGAGACAAAGGCGTGTGAATGGCAGGCGGCATCCCACGGGATGGTCGGTCTGGAAAGCGCCCTCCGTGTCGTGCACAGGACGATGGTCGACACCGGTCGGATGACGTGGACGGATGTCGCGCGCGCGATGTCGGCAGCGCCGGCGCGGATCGGGAGCCTCAGCGGGCACGGCACTCCCGTGGCGGCGGGCAACCCGGCATCGTTCACGCTCTACGACCCGGCGCCGAAAACCACCTTCTCGGTCGATGATCTTCGCGGGCGCAGCCGTAACTCGCCCTACCTCGGCGAAGAACTGCCTGGCGAGATCCGCTGGACGATCAACCGGGGCACCGTGACCGTGGCTGACGGAGCTCTTCTCGAGACGCCGGGGGTGGTGTCATGACCCGCGAGGCCGCCGTCCTCGTGATGGTCGCGGTGGCCGTGGTGCTGCTGGGACTCGCCGCCTGGGGCTGGGTGCGACGTGCCCGTCGCGATCGGACCCCCCTCATCCAGCCAGCCGAGCTGAACGCTGCGGACGTACCCCGCGAGACGATAGACGCGCTCTACGTCGCGACCACGGTCCACGATGCTCCGCTGGAACGGATCGCTGCCCCGGGCCTCGGTTTCCGATCACCGGTGACTGTCACCGTGACGGATGCCGCTGTCGCGCTGGACCTGACCAACCAGCCGCGAATCACCATCCCGGCTGACAGGATCACCGCCGTCACACAGGCCACCCTCACGATCGATCGTGTCGTCGAGAAGGACGGCCTCGTGCGTCTGAGCTGGCTCGCCGACACCGGCGTGGTCGTCGACACCTACCTTCGCCCCCGCGACACCTCGGCCAGACAGCTGGCCGACGCCCTCGCGCCGCTCGCCGATGCCACCGACCCCTCCACCGCAACCGGAGATTCCGAATGAGCTTGTTCACCACCGATCCCGCCGTGCTCGTCCTCGAGGACGGAACCCGATTCCGTGGGCGCGCCTATGGGGCGCGCGGCGTGACTCTGGGCGAGGTCGTCTTCGCGACCGGCATGACCGGCTACCAGGAGACCCTCACAGACCCGTCCTACGCGGGTCAGATCGTGCTGCAGACCGCGCCCCACATCGGCAATACGGGAATGAACGACGAGGACCCCGAGTCGCGCCGGATCTGGGTCGCCGGCTACATCGTCCGCGATCCCTCGCGCGTCGTGTCGAACTGGCGAGCCGATGAATCCCTCGACGAAGCACTCGAACGCGACGGCATCGTGGGGATCAGCGGAATCGATACCCGCGCGGTTACCCGTCACATCCGGTCGGTCGGGTCGATGCGCGGTGGCGTCTTCTCCGGAGACGCTGCATCCCTGGACGCCGAGGAACAGCTACGCCTGGTGCGGGAAGCGCCGCTGATGGCCGGCCAGAACCTCTCGGCATCCGTCTCGGTGACGGCCGCGGAGATCACCCCGGCGACGGGGGAGAGGCTCGGGTCTCTCGCGGTCATCGACCTCGGTATCAAGAAGGCGACGATCGAGAACCTCGCCGCCCGTGGGTTCGACGTCCACGTGCTGCCGCAGGATGCCACGATCGACGACATCCGCGCGATCGACCCGGTCGGGGTCTTCTATTCGAACGGCCCGGGTGACCCATCGGCCTCTGCGGATCACGTCTCGCTCCTGCGATCCGTGCTCGATGATCGGGTTCCGTTCTTCGGCATCTGCTTCGGCAACCAGCTGCTCGGCCGCGCCCTCGGCCTCGACACCTACAAACTGCCGTTCGGTCATCGGGGCATCAACCAGCCGGTCCTGGACAAGCAGACCGGCCGCGTCGAGATCACCGCCCACAACCACGGCTTCGCCGTCGACGCACCCTTGGATGAACCGTTCGACAGTCCCCAGGGTTACGGGCGCGTCGAGGTGAGCCACATCGGGCTCAACGACCGGGTCGTCGAGGGCCTTCGCGCCCTGGACATCCCGGCCTTCTCGGTCCAGTACCACCCCGAGGCCGCCGCCGGCCCACACGACGCCAACTACCTGTTCGACCGGTTCGCCGAGCTTGTTCGCGCGAACCTCAGCACGAAAGAAGCGAATGCCTAAGCGCGACGACATCCGCTCCGTCCTGGTCATCGGCTCCGGCCCGATCGTCATCGGCCAGGCCTGCGAGTTCGACTACTCCGGTACCCAAGCCTGCCGCGTACTCCGCGCCGAAGGCGTGCGGGTGATCCTGGTCAATTCCA
>NZ_DBHD01000052.1:4904-32129 GCF_002296025.1 Microbacterium sp. UBA837 | reverse complement strand
CCCCGCCACGATCATGACCGACCCCGACTTCGCCGACGCGACCTACATCGAACCGATCACCCCCGAAGTCATCGAGACGATCATCGCGAAGGAGAAGCCCGACGCGATTCTGCCGACGCTCGGCGGTCAGACGGCACTCAACGCCGCCATGGCGCTGCACGACCGCGGCATCCTCGAGAAGTACGACGTCGAGCTCATCGGCGCGAAGGTGGACGCGATCCGCAAGGGTGAGGACCGCCAGGTCTTCAAGGAGCTCGTGATCGAAGCCGGCGCGGATGTCGCTGCCAGCCGCATCTGTCACACGATGGATGAAGTGCTCGCGGGTGCCGAGGAGCTCGGCTATCCGCTCGTCGTTCGGCCGTCGTTCACGATGGGGGGACTGGGGTCGGGCTTCGCGTACACCGAGGCAGACCTGCGCCGCATCGCCGGTGCCGGCCTGCACGACTCGCCGACCCACGAAGTGCTGCTCGAGGAGTCGATCCTGGGTTGGAAGGAGTACGAGCTCGAACTGATGCGCGACACCGCCGACAACACGGTGGTCGTGTGCTCGATCGAGAACGTCGACCCCGTCGGCGTCCACACCGGCGACTCGATCACCGTTGCGCCGGCGCTGACCCTCACCGACCGCGAGTACCAGCGGCTGCGCGATATCGGCATCGACATCATCCGTGCGGTCGGCGTCGACACCGGCGGCTGCAACATCCAGTTCGCCGTCGATCCCGCCAGCGGACGAATCATCGTCATCGAGATGAACCCCCGCGTGTCGCGCTCGTCGGCGCTGGCGTCGAAGGCCACCGGCTTCCCGATCGCGAAGATCGCCGCCAAGCTCGCCATCGGCTACCGGCTCGATGAGATCCCCAACGACATCACCAAGGTCACTCCGGCAAGCTTCGAGCCGACGCTCGACTACGTCGTCGTGAAGGTGCCGCGCTTCAACTTCGAGAAGTTCCCGGCCGCCGACACCACGCTCACGACAACCATGAAGTCCGTCGGCGAGGCCATGGCGATCGGCCGTAACTACGCGACGGCCTTGCAGAAGGCCCTTCGATCGCTCGAGAAGCGCGGCTCGAGCTTTCACTGGGGCCCAGAAGAACGCAGCGTCCAGGAGCTGCTCGAGATCGCTCGGACACCCACCGACGGTCGTATCGTCGTCCTCCAGCAGGCCCTCCGCAAGGGCGCGACCGTTGAGCAGGCGTTCGAGGCGACAGCGATGGACCCCTGGTTCCTCGATCAGATCGTGCTCATCAACGAGGTCGCGGCATTCATCGCCGCAGCGGGGGAGTTGGATGCCGAAACACTGCGGATCGCCAAGGAGCACGGCTTCAGCGACGCGCAGATCGCTGAGTTGCGGGGGATCACCGAAACCGAAGCGCGCGGCATCCGCCACGGTCTCGATATCCGGCCCGTATACAAGACGGTCGACACCTGCGCCGGCGAGTTCCCCGCGCTCACCCCGTACCACTACTCCAGCTATGACGCTGAGACCGAGGTCACGCCGTCGGAGCGCACCAAGGTCGTGATCATCGGCTCGGGACCGAACCGTATCGGTCAGGGCGTCGAGTTCGACTACTCGTGCGTGCACGCCTCGTTCGCTCTCAGCGACGCGGGCTTCGAGACGATCATGGTCAACTGCAACCCCGAGACGGTGTCGACCGACTACGACACCTCCGACCGGCTCTACTTCGAACCGCTCACGCTCGAAGACGTTCTGGAGGTGCTGCACGCCGAGGCGCGCTCGGGCACGATCCTCGGCGTCGTCTGCCAGCTCGGCGGGCAGACCCCGCTGGGGCTGGCCAAGGGCATCGAGGCAGCCGGCTATACGATCCTCGGCACGAGCCCGGCCGCGATCGACCTTGCAGAGGAGCGGAGCCTGTTCAGCGGCATCCTGGCTGATGCGGGTCTCGTCGCACCGCGCCACGGCACCGCCGTCGACGTCGAGGGCGCGGTTGCCGTCGCCGAAGACATCGGGTATCCCGTGCTCGTTCGTCCGAGCTTCGTTCTCGGAGGACGCGGCATGGAGATCGTGTACGACACCGCCAGCTTGCGCGACTACTTCGTGCGCATCGCCGACCAGGCCATCATCGGCCCCGGGATGCCGCTCCTGGTCGATCGGTTCCTCGACGATGCCATCGAGATCGACGTCGACGCGCTCTACGACGGCCACCAGCTCTACATCGGTGGCGTGATGGAACACCTCGAGGAGGCCGGTATCCACTCCGGCGACTCCAGCTGCACCCTGCCACCGGTCTCGCTAGGACGCACCGAGATCGATCGCGTTCGCGAAGCGACCCTCGCCATCGCGTCCGGTGTCGGCGTCCGGGGCCTCCTCAACGTCCAGTTCGCGATCAGTGCCGGTGTGCTCTACGTCATCGAGGCGAACCCCCGCGCAAGCCGCACCGTTCCCTTCGTATCGAAGGCCCTGGGCATCCCGCTCGCGAAGGCGGCCAGCCGCATCATGGCAGGCACGTCGATCGCCGATCTCATCGCCGAGGGGCTGCTGCCGGCATCCGATGGCTCTCGTGTGCCGCTGGACGCCCCGGTTGCCGTCAAGGAAGCCGTGCTGCCCTTCAAGCGCTTCCGCACCAAGGACGGTCAGATCGTCGACTCTGTCCTCGGGCCCGAGATGCGCTCTACCGGCGAGGTCATGGGCATCGACCGCGACTTTCCGACGGCTTTCGCGAAGAGCCAGGCCGCTGCATACGGCGGACTGCCGCTGTCGGGAACCGTCTTCATCTCGGTGTCGGATGCCGACAAGCGCGCGGTGATCCTCCCCGCCCACCGGCTGCAGGAGCTCGGATTCGAGCTGCTCGCCACCGAGGGCACCGCCGAGATCCTCGCCCGCAACGGGATCGCCGTCGAAGTCGTGAACAAGTACTCCGCGACGCAAGCCTCGGGTGAGACCAACGTCGTGGATCTCATCAACGAGGGACGCATCGACATCGTGGTCAACACCCCAAGCGGCGGGATGGCCCGGGCCGATGGATACGAGATCCGTGCCGCCGCTGTGGCCGGCGACAAGGCTCTGTTCACGACCATGGCGGTCCTCGGCGCCGCGGTGAGTGCCTTCCCGGTGCTTCGCGAAGGCTTCGAGGTCAAGAGCCTGCAGGACTACGCGATCGAGAGGGCTGAGCGCGCGTGAGGTCGTTCGGCGCTCGACTGTGGGACTCGCTAGGCCGGTTCGGTCCGCTGTGTGTGGGTATCGACCCGCATGCGAGCCTGTTGGAGTCGTGGGGGTTGGATGCCACCGCTGACGGAGCGCGCCGGTTCGGGCTCCGTGTGGTGGAGGCGTGCGCGGGTCGCGTGGGTGTCGTGAAGCCTCAGGTCGCGTTCTTCGAGCGCTACGGCTCGGCGGGATTCGCGGCCCTGGAGGACATCTTGGCAGCGGCCCGGAGCGCTGGGTTGATCGTGATCGCCGATGCCAAGCGCGGAGACATCGGCACGACGATGGACGGTTATGCCGCCGCGTGGCTCGAGCCCGGATCTCCGCTCGAGGCTGACGCCGTGACGCTGAGCCCGTACCTGGGTCCCGACTCGCTCTACGCCACCATCACGACGGCGATCCGCCGAGAGAAGGGCGTATTCGTTCTCGCTGCGACCAGCAATCCCGAGGGCCTTCCGGTACAGACCGCTCTCACCCGAGATGACTCGGCTCCCGGCGACGAGAGCGTCGCGGCCCGGGTGGCGCGCGAGATCGGTTCCCTCAACATCGGCCTACCCGGCGCACTCGGTTCGGCGGGGCTGGTCGTCGGAGCAACCGTCGACCGTGCAGCCTTCGGACTCCGCGACGTCATCCTCGCCGGAACGCCCATCCTGGCTCCCGGCTTCGGTGCGCAGGGGGCGCAGCCCGCCGATCTGACGCGGCTGTTCGGGTATGTGGCAACCAACGTCGTCGCGTCCGAGAGCCGAAGCATCCTCGCTGTCGGACCGGACCGCCTGGAGACGCGCATCGAGGAGCGTGCGGCCCTGTATCCGCGAACCAGCCATGACTGAGCGCCCCGCCCCTCCCGACGTCGACCGCGTCGCAGCATCGCAGCGTGCCGTCGCCGCGCGACGGGAGCGTGCCTCGCTGAAGCAGGATGTCGCCACTCGTGTGATCAGCCCCCAGGAGTTGCTCAGCCGAGCGCTTGCGGCTCCGCATTCACCGGCCGGCGCCATGCGTGTCACCGAGTTCCTCACCGCGATCCCCGCAATCGGCGTCGGAAAGCGGGACAGAATTCTCGAGCGTCTTCAGATCTCCCCGGTGAAGCGGCTCGGCGGGCTTGGCCGCCGACAGCAGCAGGCCCTGCGCGCGTTCCTCGATGACCGTGTACCCGAGCCGCGCCCACGCGCTGACCGGTCGGCGCTGGTCGTGCTCGCGGGGCCGACAGCTGTCGGCAAGGGAACGGTGGCTCAGTACATCCGCGCTCATCACCCCGAAATCCACCTGTCAGTCTCGGCGACCACTCGCCCGCCCCGCCCTGGCGAACGCGACGGCGAGCACTACTACTTCGTCGACGATGCCGAGTTCGATCGGCTCATCGCCGATGGCGAGCTTCTCGAGTGGGCTACCGTGCACAACGCGTACCGTTACGGCACCCCGCGCGCACCGATCCGCGCAGCTCTCGATCGCGGTCAAGCAGTTCTGCTCGAGATCGATCTGCAGGGCGCGCGACAGGTTCGCGCGGCCCAGCCCGACGCGACGCTGGTGTTCCTCCTTCCGCCCAGCTGGGACGAACTGGTCAACCGACTGGTCGGTCGAGGCACGGAGGACGCGGAGGAACGTTCGCGACGCCTGCGCACGGCACGGGTGGAATTGGCGGCCCAAGACGAGTTCGATTACCGCGTCGTGAACGGCGACGTCGCCGTTGCGGCGCGCGAGGTCGTAGAATTGATGAATGCGCCCGCGCGCTGAGCGCGACAGCGGCGCCACAGACCTCTCACCGACATCCGTCGCCAGCGAAGGGATTCCGCCATGGCCGGGAACAACCAGGGCATCATCGAGCCCCCCATCGACAGCCTTCTCGAGAAGGTCGACTCGAAGTACCAGCTCGTGATCTACGCAGCCAAGCGCGCGCGTCAGATCAATGACTACTACTCCGACCTGCACGAGGGGAACCTCTTCGACAACGTGGGACCGCTGGTCGACTCGACCGTCGAGGACAAGCCCCTGACCATCGCGCTCCACGAGATCAACGAAGACAAGCTTCGCCTCCGTCCGATCGACTGACGATCACCTCTTTGCGCGTCGGTGTCGTACGCCGTCGCGATACTGATCGACGTCCACCACTGACGGGAGCTCCATGACCGCGTTGCGTCTGTTCACGTCCGAATCGGTCACGGAAGGTCACCCCGACAAGATCTGCGACCAGATCTCCGACAGCATCCTCGACGCGATCCTCAGCGAGGATCCGAGCGGACGCGTCGCGGTCGAGACCCTCGTCACCACCGGACTCGTGCATGTCGCGGGTGAGGTGAGCACTTCCGCGTACGTCGAGATTCCCGCGATCGTTCGCGACGTCGTCAACCGCATCGGATACACCTCGAGCGAGACCGGCTTCGACGGCGACTCGTGCGGCGTGAGCATTTCGATCGGGGCGCAGTCCTCAGACATCGCCTCGGGGGTGAACAAGGCCTTCGAGCAGCGTGAACGCGGATCGTCCGACCCCCGCGACGAGCAGGGCGCGGGCGACCAGGGCATCATGTTCGGCTATGCGACGACCGAGACGCCGCAGCTGATGCCGATGGCCGCATGGACGGCGCACCGCATGGCTGAACGCCTCGCCGATTCCCGGCGCTCGGGTGCGCTGCCGTTCCTTCGTCCCGATGGCAAGACGCAGGTCACCCTCGGGTTCGAAGGCGCCGTCCCGCGCACCGTCGAGTCCGTGGTGCTCTCGACCCAGCACCATCCCGACATCTCGCAAGAGGACCTGCGCGCCCAGATACAGGAGGTCGTCATCGATCCGGTTCTGGAGAGCACCGGACTCGATCTCTCGGGCGTCACCTACTACATCAACCCGGCGGGCCCGTTCGTCATCGGCGGCCCGAAGGGGGATGCTGGCCTGACCGGCCGGAAGATCATCATCGACACCTATGGCGGCGCCTCGCGTCACGGCGGCGGAGCGTTCAGCGGCAAGGACCCCTCGAAGGTCGACCGCTCTGCTGCCTACGCCATGCGGTGGGTAGCGAAGAACGCGGTGGCTGCAGGACTCGCTGATCGGCTCGAAGTGCAGGTCGCCTACGCCATTGGCAAGGCAGCTCCGGTCGGCCTGTACGTCGAGACGTTCGGGACCGCCCACGTGGCCGATGAGATCATCACGACGGCGATTCTGGACGTCTTCGACCTGCGCCCGAAGGCGATCATCGACCAGCTCGATCTGCTCCGCCCGATCTATGCGCAGACCGCGGCCTACGGGCACTTCGGCCGGGAGCTTGCGGACTTCACCTGGGAGCGCACGGACCGCGTCGACGACCTGCGCTCAGCCGCCGGTCTCTGACATGACCACTCGGCGCATCGCGCGAGTGCTCCTGGATTCCCCGCTGCCACAACTGGATCGGCTCTTCGACTACGAGATTCCCGACGAGCTGGCACCTGAGGCTCGAGAGGGAGTCCGCGTGCGCGTGCCGCTTCGTGCGGCTGGCCGTATCGTTGACGGCTTCATCGTAGAGCTGGACGATGAACCCGCCGCTGACCGCCCCCTCTCGGAGCTCGAGTCAGTCATCTCTCCGGTACCCGTGCTGCCTCGGCGGCTCTACGACCTCGCACGAAAGGTCGCCGACCGGTCGGCGGGGTCGGCATCCGACATACTGCGCCTGGTCGTGCCGCGACGGATGGTGCGGGCCGAACGCTCGTGGCAGAACGCCGAACGGGCGGCCGCTCCCGAGGTTCAGGCATCCACCGCAGAATGGGCGGCAGCAGGGCTTGCAAGCTTCCCCGGTTTGGAGGAATCGCTCTCCCGAGGTGCTCGCATCGCGCTGACGGCACCGACCACTCCGGTAACGCCTGGCTCGCCCGCACCGGGGTGGGTGGGCGTTCTCGCTGCCGCGTCCGCGCAGCTGCTAGCGGCAGGACGCAGCAGCATCCTCGTCGTGCCCGACCACCGAGATCTCGACCAGCTCGAGCAGGGCCTGATCGCGCACGGACTCGGTGAGGCAGTCATCCGGACGGATGCAGCTCAAAGCGCCCCCGCCCGCTACGGCGCGTACCTGCGGGTACTCGAGCCCACGCCGTCGATCGTGATCGGCAACCGATCCGCCGTCTACGCGCCAGTCCACGCCCTCGGGCTTGTCGCTGTCTGGGACGACGGCGATCCGCTTCTGCGTGAGCCGCTCTCACCCGGCGTCCACGCGCGCGACGCCGCGCTGGTCCGGCAAGAGCAGGAACAGTTCGCGCTTATCTTCGCCGGGTTCACCCGCACCACCGACGTCCAACGTCTTGTCGATATCGGGTGGGTGGAGGAACTCCGCGCAGCCCGTCCAGCAGCTCCCCGCGTGGTGCTCACACCACTGCGCGAGGGGGAGACCGGGACCGCGCGGGTCCCCTCTGCGGCGTTCACCGCCGCGCGCGAGGCAGTTCGGAGCGGTCCGGTTCTGGTGCAGGTCGCTCGTCCCGGTTATGCGCCAGTGCTCGCCTGTGCCGACTGCCGGCATCCCGCACGCTGCCGCGCCTGCGGCGGATCGCTCCAGGCCGGAGCGCGAGGGGCGACACCCACCTGCTCCGCGTGCGGACGCCGCGCTGAGGGCTGGACCTGCGCGTCGTGCGGGGGCACACGCTTTCTGCTTATCGGCTCCGGGAGCCGCCGCACCGCCGAGGAGCTGGGTCGCGCGTTTCCCGGCGTCCGGGTCATCGTCTCGGACGCCGAGCATCAGGTCCTCGACGTGCCGGCCGCACCGGCCCTGGTCATCGCGACCCGGGGGGCAGAGCCCCGAACCGCGGGCGGATACCGCGCAGTCCTGCTCCTGGACGGCGAACGGATGCTGCTCGCCGACGATCTGCGGATCGCGGAGCACTGCCTGCGCTGGTGGTCGAACGCGGCGGCCTTGGCCGCACCGGGTGCGCCGGTGCACCTGGTCGGAGTCGCCGGGACACTCGGCCGAGCCCTGGCTACCTGGACCCAGCCGGCATTCGCGCGCGCGGAACTGGCCGAGCGCGCGGAGCTTCGCATGCCGCCCGCCGTTCGTGTCGCCGCGTTGGAGGGGGCCCGACCGGCAGTGGAGACCGCGCTGGCCGCCGTGAGGACGGACGTGCCGCGGTTGCGTGCCGGTGACATCCTCGGGCCCGTGCCGCTGCCCGCAACCGACTCACGAGATGACAACGTGCGCGCGCTCGTGCGCTGCGACTACCACGATGGACCCGACGTCGCGCGCTCCCTGCGCGCGGCTCTTGTCGCTTCAGCGCTGCGGGGACGGCGATCGCGGACACGCGGTGGCTCGCGCGCCACCCTACGCATCCGTATGGACCTGCCCGACCTGAACCTGGAGATACAGCAATGAGAATCGTGTTCGCTGGTACTCCGCAGCCCGCGGTACCGTCGCTTCTCGCCCTCGTGGACGCCGGTCACGAGGTGCCTCTCGTGATCACACGCCCCGATGCACCAATCGGCCGCCGACGCGTCCTGACTCCCTCACCGGTGGCCGCTGCCGGCCTCGAACTGGGCCTTGCAGTGCATCGCACCGCGCGCCTCGATGAGGAAGCGCTCACGGCGGTGCGAGAGGCGCAGCCCGATCTTGGCGTGATCGTGGCCTATGGCGGACTGGTCCGTGAGCCTCTGCTCTCGACGCCCCGGCACGGCTGGATCAATCTTCACTTTTCCGTGCTGCCCCGGTGGCGGGGTGCCGCTCCGGTGCAGCACGCGATCATCGCAGGAGATCCCGAGGTGGGAGCCGACGTCTTTCAGCTGACGCACGGACTCGACGAGGGCGACATTTTCGGCGAGATTCGTTTCCCTCGCCCCGCAGACGCGACAGCAGGCGATCTGCTGGCGACCCTTGCGGAGTCCGGCGCCGAGCTGCTCGCGGCGGTCGTCGGCGAGATCGCAGACGGCACCGCTCGGCCCCGCCCGCAACAAGGCGAGCCGACCTACGCACCGAAGCTCTCGATCGAGGACGGTCGCGTCGACTGGGAGCAGCCTCGGGAACAGGTCGTGTCGCGGATCTTCGGCGTCACTCCGGAGCCGGGCGCTTTCGCGACGGCTGACGGCTCACGGCTGAAGATCCTCGCCGCCGGCCCGGCCTCCGCCGACTCACCGCGCTTGCGCCCCGGACTGGCGGCATCTCACGCGAAGCAGGTGATCGTCGGAACCGCCACTCACCCGATCGCGCTGCAGCGTGTCCAGCCTGCCGGCAAGCCTGCGATGGATGCCGGAGATTGGTGGCGCGGCACCCGGCTGAGCGAGCTCCAGTTCGACACTGGCAACGCCGGCGAGCCGTCTCCCGGAGCGAGCGGGGCCACGGCATGAGCAGTGCACTGTCTGCCCGGCGGGTCGCGTTCGACACTCTGCGCGCGGTCCATGACGCCGATGCGTACGCGAATCTCGTCCTGCCGACAGCCATCGCCCGGGCACAGCTGAGTCCTGCGGACGCAGCGCTCGCGACGGAGCTGACCTATGGAACCCTGCGGCAACAGGGAACCTGGGATGCCGTCATCGCCGTCGCCGCGAACCGTCCGACCGAGACTCTCGACCCGCCCGTGCTCGACATCCTGCGTCTCGGCGTGCATCAACTCCTGGCCACGAGGGTCCCGCCGCACGCTGCAGTCAACGAGTCGGTTGCGCTCACGCGGGCAAGCGCGGGGCAGCGCGCTGTCGGCTTCGTCAACGCCGTTCTGCGCAGAATCGGCGGCGCGGATGCCGCGACCTGGATCTCCCGCGCCGAGGAGGCTGCCCGATCGGACGATGAACGCCTCTCGGTGCGCACCTCCCACCCGGTGTGGGTGATCCGGGCGCTCCGGCGGGCTCTGGACGACGAGGGACGCGCGGGCGAGCTCACCGATCTGCTCGCCGCCGACAACGACCCACCGCGCGTAACGATGACCGCGCTTCCCGGTCTTGCAGCCATCCCCGAAGGGTCGGAGCCGACGTCCTTTTCGCCGTACGGCTTCCGCGCACCGGCGGGCGATCCCGGCAGGCTCGTCGCCGCCTCCGGCGGCGCGCTACGGGTCCAGGACGAGGGATCCCAGCTCGCGGCCCTCGCCCTCTCGGAGGTCGACCCCGTGCGACCCGGAGAGCGCTGGCTCGACCTGTGCGCAGGACCCGGCGGAAAGACCGCTCTGCTGGCCGCGCGCGCACTCGAGGCGCGGGAGGTCGGGAGCCCTCTGGACCTCGAGGCCAACGAGGTGTCATCCACGCGCGCCGGTTTGGTTCGCCGGTCCCTCGAGCCGATCCCGTTCGAGGTTCCCGTCTCTGAGGAAGACGGGAGGGAAAGGGCAGGCTCTGCAGCCTACGACCGAATCCTCGTGGATGCCCCGTGCACGGGCCTCGGTGCACTGCGACGACGGCCCGAATCGCGGTGGCGAAAGTCCCCGCAGGATGTCGCGCCGCTCGCAGAACTCCAGGGCGAGCTGCTGTCCGCGGCAGTGACGGGGCTCCGCCCCGGCGGTGTCGTCGCGTACGTAACGTGCTCTCCGCACCTTGCGGAAACGCGCGATGTTGTCGCGGCGGTGCTGGACCAGCACCGCAATGAGCTGGAGGAACTGGATGCGCGGGGCGTGCTGCGTCGGGTCTCGCGAAACGTTCCGGATCTGGCGACCCCGGGCTCGGGCGGTGGACGCGCGCAGCTGTGGCCTCACCGGCACGGCACCGACGCGATGTCGATCACACTCCTGCGACGACGTGGCTGACGGGCGCCCTCGCCCATAATGGACGGGTGAGTTCCCCCGACGCCGCGACGCATGACGCTACGGTACGCATCAATCCCAGCATCCTCGCCGCCGACTTCGTCAACATGCAGGCGGAACTGCAGCGCATCGCCGCCGCCGACTTCGTTCACGTCGACGTGATGGACAATCACTTCGTCCCCAACCTCACGTTCGGTCCGCAGATGGTCGAGCGAATCCAGGCGACATCGCCCGTGCCGCTGGATGTGCACCTCATGATCGACGATGTCGACCGCTGGGCACCGGGCTATGCAGAGATCGGCGCGGCATCCGTGACCTTCCACACCGAGGCAACCGCAGAGCCCGTGCCTCTGGCGCGCCGACTGCGGTCCATGGGGGCACGCGCCGGAATCGCACTGAAGCCGGCTACACCGGTCGAGCCGCTCTTCGACATCCTCGACGAGTTCGACCAGATCCTCGTGATGACCGTCGAACCCGGATTCGGCGGTCAGTCCTTCATGACTGACATGATGCCCAAGCTCCGCACCCTCGCTGATGAATGCCGCCGCCGCGGTTCCGCGGTGTGGTTGCAGGTGGACGGCGGCATCTCGGAGTCCACGATCGAACAGGCCGCCGCATCCGGGGCCGACACGTTCGTCGCCGGATCAGCCGTGTTCGGGGCCGGCGACCCGGATGCTGCAATCGCAGGGCTGCGTTCTCGCGGCACGCACGCCCATCGGCACTGACCGAGCAGGCCGCGCGGTTCGCTACCCTGGCATGGTGAAGTCCTTCGAAGAGCTGTTCGCCGAATTGACGGTGAAGGCGCAGACCCGTCCCGAGGGTTCGGGGACCGTCGCAGAGCTCGATGCTGGCATCCACGCGATCGGCAAGAAGATCGTCGAAGAGGCCGCTGAGGTGTGGATGTCTGCCGAGTACGAGTCTGACGAGGCTGCAGCTGAAGAGATCTCGCAATTGTTGTACCACCTGCAGGTGTTGATGCTGGCGAAGGGTCTTTCGCTCGAGGACGTGTACCGACATCTCTGAACCCGTCGCCCGCTCCCGCTTCGACCCGAAAGACCCCCATGCTCCGAATCGCCGTGCCCAACAAGGGCTCGCTGGCCGAGACGTCTGCCGCCATGCTCACCGAAGCCGGGTACACCGGCAGACGCGACCCGAAAGACCTCCACGTCATCGACCCTGCGAACGAGGTCGAGTTCTTCTATCTGCGGCCGCGCGATATCGCGACGTATGTCGGCTCGGGTGCCCTGGATGTCGGGATCACCGGTCGCGACCTGTTGCTGGATGCCAGGATGCCGGCGCGCGAGGTCGAGTCCCTCGGCTTCGCCGACTCCACCTTCCGCTTCGCGGGGCCTCCCGGAAGGTTCACCGAGCTCGCTGACCTCGAGGGAATGCGCGTGGCTACGGCTTACCCGGGCCTTGTGGACTCGTTCCTTGACGAGCGCGGGATCGCTGTCGACCTCGTTCCGCTTGACGGCGCGGTCGAATCCGCCGTGCGCCTGGGCGTCGCTGACGCCGTCGCCGATGTGGTCTCGACGGGCACGACCCTCAAGCAGGCGGGGCTGGAGATCTTCGGCCCGGTGCTTTTGGAGTCCGAAGCCGTCCTGATCGGAGGGCCCCGCGAGGTCGAGGGGACCGAGACTCTCCTGCGGCGTCTGCGCGGCGTCATGGTTGCCCGCCGATACGTTCTCATCGACTACGACCTCCCGGCGGACCTCGTCGATCGCGCAGTCGAGATCGCACCGGGTATCGAATCACCGACGATCTCGCCGCTCCGGGACCCGTCGTGGGTTGCTGTACGCGTCATGAGCCCGCGCAAGGGCGTCAATCAGGTGATGGATGCCCTGTACGGCATCGGCGCTCGCGCCATCCTCGTGACCGAGATCCACGCGGCGAGGCTCTAGATGGCTGTCGCGACCCGCGTCATCCCGTGCCTCGACGTCGCCGCCGGGCGGGTGGTGAAGGGCATCAACTTCCTGAATCTCCGCGACATGGGAGACCCCGTCGAACTTGCCGCGGCGTATTTTCGGCAGGGCGCTGACGAGATCACGTTCCTCGACGTCACCGCGACTGTCGACGAGCGCGCGACAACCTACGACGTCGTTCAGCGCACCGCCGAAGAGGTCTTCATCCCGCTCACCGTCGGGGGAGGGGTACGCTCGGGCGACGACGTGGCTCGGCTCCTCGGCGTCGGAGCAGACAAGGTCGGGGTCAACTCCGCCGCCATCGCTCGCCCCGGGCTCGTCGACGAGATCGCCGATCGCTTCGGCGCGCAGGTCCTCGTGCTCTCACTCGATGTGAAGCGCTCCGCAGCGGTCGACTCGGGATTCGTCGTGACCACCCACGGTGGCCGCACCGAGACGACGCTGGATGCGCTGGCATGGGCTCGCGAGGCCATCGATCGAGGTGCGGGCGAGCTCCTGGTCAACTCGATCGACGCCGATGGCACACGGGAGGGTTTCGACCTGGAGCTCGTGTCGCTGATGCGCGAGATCTCGTCGGTACCGGTGATCGCCTCCGGCGGTGCGGGATCGGTCGAGCATTTCGCGCCGGCCGTGCACGCCGGAGCAGACGCTGTGCTGGCCGCGAGTGTCTTCCACTCCGGTCAGCTCACCGTCGGTGATGTCAAGTCTGCACTGGCAGCCGAGAACGTGGAGGTGAGAGCGTGACCGATGTCGATGACCGCATCACGGCAGTCTCCTTCAACCCAGACGGACTTGCGCCGGCGATCATCCAGCAGTGGGACACCGGAGAGGTGCTCATGCTCGGATGGATGGATGCTGAAGCGCTGCGGCGTACGCTCACCAGCGGCCGCGTGACCTTCTGGTCGCGCTCGCGTCAGGAGTACTGGCGCAAGGGCGATACGTCCGGGCATGTGCAGTATGTGCGCGGTGCGAAGCTGGATTGCGACGGCGACGCGCTCCTGATCGAAGTCGAGCAGATCGGTGCAGCCTGCCACACCGGTACGCGAAGCTGCTTCGACACGACCGACCTCGAACCGGCTGTCACCCACGGGGACGCATGATCGCGCGGGCCCGGCTCGTCGGAGTTGTCGCTCTGCTGATCGCTGGTGCGACGGGCCTCATCTCCTCGACCCAGACGTGGCTCCTCGTGTCGTTGACAGACGGTGCCGCGGAACCGCTCGCCGTGGCGGGGGCGTCCGCGGTGGTGCTCCTCGCGCCGCTGAGCCTGACGGCGCTCGCGCTCGGAGCCGCTCTATCCATCGTCGGTCGGATCCTCCGTCCCGTGTTCGGTCTGATCGGGGCCGCCCTCGGGGTGGCTCTGGCCGTCCTCGCAGCACCGATCGCCATCAACGCCCCCGTAGACGCCGTCGCAGCCGAAGTTGCAGCCGTGACCGGCATCCGCGGCGAGAGCGCGATCGCGGAGCTTGTGGCAGGGATCACCGTCACGGCCTGGCCCGCCATCGCCCTCGTCGCGGCCGTCATTATGGCTGCCGCCGGGACCTGGGTTCTCGCGACAGCCCGCCTGTGGCCCGAGGGTGGGAAACGGTACCAGGCCGAGCGCGCCGAGCGCCGCCAGAGCGGCGAACCCCTCGATGCCATCGACTCGTGGGATGACCTCTCCCGTGGCGGGGACCCCACCACCTGACCGCTAGACTGGCCACAGCCCGCGCACTACCGGAGGATATCCATGAGCAACCCCATCGGCGACCCCGGCCACGGACACTCGCCGGCGGCCTGGACGGCTGTCGTCATCATGCTCGCTGCCATCGCCCTGGGCACACTGGCGTTCTTCCTGGAGATCGTCTGGCTCGTGTGGGCATCGGTAGTCCTTGTCGTGGTGGGGGCGCTCGTCGGTTGGATCATGGCGAAGGTCGGCTACGGCGTGGGCGGCTCCAGGTACACCGCGAAAGAGCATTGAGCATGCTCGCCGACCTCACGGCCGGCGCTCTCGAGGACGCCCGGTCGCGCGAAGCCGTGCGGCCGCTTGCGGATGTCGAACGCGCCGCACGTGATCGTCCCGCCGCGCTCCCGGCACTCGAAGCACTGGCACCCACCGAGAACGTGCGCATCATCGCCGAGGTCAAGCGTGCCAGCCCATCACGCGGCGACCTCGCCGAGATCCCCGACCCAGCCCACCTCGCATCTCTGTACGAGCGCGGGGGAGCATCGGCCATCTCGGTTCTGACGGAACAGCGTCGGTTCAAGGGGAGCCTCGCGGATCTCGAGTCAGTCCGTGCTGCAGTATCCCTCCCGGTGCTGCGCAAGGACTTCGTCTCCACCGAGTATCAGGTCTTCGAGGCCCGCGCGGCAGGCGCCGATATCGTTCTGCTCATCGTCGCGGCCCTCGACCAGCCGGTACTCGAGCGGCTGATGCGCCTGATCGAACAGCTCGGGATGACGGCACTGGTCGAAACACACTCGCTCGAGGAACTGCAGCGTGCCGCGGACATCGGTGCACGCCTGGTCGGCGTCAACGCGCGCGACCTTTCCACGTTCGAACTCGACCGCGGTCTGTTCGGGCGCCTGCGTGAGTCCATCCCCGCGGATGCCATCGCTGTCGCGGAGTCCGCTGTGCTAGCGCCGGCCGATGTCGCGCACTACCGGGCTGCGGGCGCAGATGTCGTCCTCATCGGCGAGGCGCTGGTTACCGGTGACCCCGTCGCGACCCTCACCACGTTCCTGGAGGCAGGATCATGACCACGAGCCTGCGCGAACAGCGCGGTCCCTTCTTCGGCGACTTCGGCGGGCGTTTCATGCCCGAGTCGCTCATCGCCGCAATCGACGAGCTCACTGCCGAATACGAGGCAGCTCGCATCGACCCGGCGTTCCAGGCGGAGTTCGTTCGGCTGCTGAACTCGTACGCCGGCAGACCTTCTGCCCTCACCGAGGTGCCGCGGTTCGCCGAGCACACCGGCGCCGGGCGGGTGTTTCTCAAGCGTGAGGACCTGAACCACACGGGGTCCCACAAGATCAACAACGTGCTCGGCCAGGCTCTGCTCACGCAGCGTCTGGGCAAGACGCGGGTGATCGCGGAGACCGGAGCCGGCCAGCACGGTGTGGCAACTGCCACGGCTGCGGCGCTGTTCGGTTTCGACTGCACGATCTATATGGGCGAGGTCGACACGCAGCGCCAGGCGCTGAACGTCGCCCGCATGCGGCTGCTCGGAGCCGAAGTCATCCCGGTCACGACGGGCTCGCGGACGTTGAAGGATGCCATCAACGAGGCATACCGCGACTGGGTCGCCAGCGTTGAGAACACGAACTACATCTTCGGCACCGCCGCGGGCCCGCACCCGTTCCCTGCCATGGTCCGTGACTTCCAGAAGGTCATCGGCGAAGAAGCGCGCGCTCAACTTCTGGATGAGATCGGACGGCTTCCCGATGCCGTCTTCGCGTGCGTCGGCGGCGGATCGAATGCCATCGGCATGTTCGATGCATTCCTCGACGACGAGGGCGTCGCCCTCTATGGCGTCGAAGCGGCCGGGGATGGCGTCGACACGCCCCGGCACGCGGCATCCATCGAGCGGGGCACGCCGGGCATCTTGCACGGCGCCAAGACCTTCGTCCTGCAAGACGAAGACGGCCAGACGGTCGAGTCCCACTCGATCTCGGCAGGCCTGGATTATCCCGGGGTCGGACCCGAACACGCCTGGCTCGCCGACATCGGTCGTGCCCACTACATCCCCGCCACCGACACCGAGGCGATGGAGGCACTGCGCCTGCTTTCGCGCACCGAGGGCATCATCCCGGCGATTGAGTCGGCTCACGCCCTCGCCGGTGCCCTGCGCATCGGGCGCGACCTCGGACCGGAAGCGGTTCTGGCCATCTCGCTGTCCGGTCGCGGCGACAAAGACATGGACACCGCGGCGCGGTGGTTCGAGCTGTACGACGAGGGAGCCCAGCCGTGAGCGCCGTCGCCACCGCGATCGACGCGGCCCGGGCTGAGGGCCGCGGCGCCCTGATCGGCTACCTTCCCATCGGCTATCCCGACCTGCAGACCAGCATCGAGGCCGCCGTCACGTTGGCCGAGGCCGGCGTCGACATCCTCGAACTTGGACCGCCGTACTCGGATCCGGTGATGGACGGGCCGGTCATCCAGGAGGCAACCAACGCTGCGCTGCAAGCGGGCTTCCGGATGCGTGACACCTTCACCGCGGTTCGCGAGGTGTCAGCACGCACCGACGTTCCCGTCCTGGTCATGACGTACTGGAACCCCGTAGTCCAGTACGGAGTCTCCCGCTACGCCGACGACCTCAGCGCCGCCGGTGGCGCCGGGCTGATCACACCCGACATCACCCCCGACGCGGCATCCGACTGGCTCGCCGAGAGCACGCGAACGGGCCTTGACCGGGTGTTCCTCGCCGCACCGAGTTCGACCGATGCCCGCCTCGAGATGATCGTGCGCGAAACCACCGGGTTCGTGTACACCGTGTCAACCATGGGCATCACGGGGGAGCGGGCGCAACTGGATGCTGCAGCCCGCGCTCTCGTCGCCCGCCTTCGCGAGCACGGTGCAGAGCGCGCGTGCGTGGGCATCGGCGTCTCCAACGCCGACCACGTGCGCAGCGTCCTTGAATACGCCGACGGTGCAATCGTCGGCACGGCGCTCGTGCGGGCGCTGCGTGATGGCGGGCTCGACGGCCTCGCTGCTGCGGCGCGCGAGCTCGTCGCAGGCACCGTTCGTCAGTGAGCCCGCCCCACTCGAACTAGACTCACGTCGTCGGCCCTCCGGTCGGCGCCCGACCAACCGAGGACGATCGACATGATCAGCGCTTTCCAGAACGTCCTGACGAGCATCCCCAGTCCGAGTGTCAGCTACATCGACCTCGGGCCGCTGCGCATCCACTTCTACGCGTTGTGCATCATCGCCGGCATCATCGTCGCCGTCCTGCTTACGAACTACCGCCTGACCAAGCGCGGTGCCGAGAACTGGATCGTCATCGACATCGCGCTGCTCGCGGTTCCCCTCGCGATCATCGTCGCTCGGATCTACCACGTCGTCACGCACCCCGGCTTCTACTTCGGCGAGGGAGCCGACATCTGGGCGGTCTTCCGCATCTGGGAGGGTGGCATCGCCATCTACGGCGCGCTCATCGGCGGGGCAGTCGGGGCGTGGCTCGGATGCCGCTGGACCGGCATCCGATTCTGGTCATTCGCCGATGCTTTGGCGCCAGGTCTGATCATCGCCCAGGCCATGGGACGACTCGGCAACTGGTTCAATCACGAGCTGTTCGGCCTTCCGACCGACCTCCCGTGGGGCTTGGAGATCGAGTCCACCAACGCCGCGTTCCCTCCGGGCCTTGCCCCCGGGACCCTGTTCCACCCGACGTTCCTGTACGAGATGATCTGGAACCTGCTGGGCGCTGCTGTGCTGCTGTGGGCGGGGCGTCGTTTCGCGCTGCAGTGGGGACGCCTGTTCGGTCTCTACCTGATCTGGTACAGCGCCGGCCGCATCGTCTGGGAGTCCATCCGGATCGATCCAAGCGAGATCTTCCTCGGCATCCGCACCAACGTGTGGGCAGCGATCTTCGGCGTCGTCATCGGCCTCGCGATCATGATCGTGCAGAGGCGCCGCCACCCCGGGCGGGAGCCTTCACCGTACGTTCCCGGTCGCGAACGCGCCGCGAAAGGCACTGTACAATCGCAGGACACTCCCGACTTCGTCGACGTCAGCGAACCACCGGCCCCCGAAGTCACCGCCGGCAGCGCCACAAGCACCACACGGCCGCAGTGATCTGATCACCGGAGTAGTACCCCGATCACCGCGTACACCACACACAGCCGGGCCGACGTCGTCCCATCTTGAGCATCAACGTGAGGACGGTAGCAATGGCATCGAGCCCCCGTCGCATCGCCACCGGCGAATCCGGCTTCCCCGCCAAGCAGGGGATGTACAACCCTGACTTCGAACGGGACGCGTGTGGCCTGGCCATGGTCGCGACCCTTCGTGGGGAGCCCGGTCACGACATCATCGACCTCGCTCTGACCGCCCTTCGCAACCTTGAGCACCGAGGTGCAATCGGGTCGGATGCCGGTACTGGCGACGGCGCCGGCATCCTCACGCAGATGCCGGATGCCTTCCTTCGCGCTGTCGTGGACTTCGACCTGCCTCCGATGGGGGAGTACGCGGCGGGCATGGTCTTCCTTCCCCTGGATCACGAAGCTCGGGCCGAGCAGAAGGCTGGCATCGAGCGCATCGCGGCAAGCGAGAACCTCGAGGTCCTCGGCTGGCGTGAAGTCCCCACCGACGAGGAGCACCTCGGCAAGCTCGCGTTTGAGGCGCGCCCGGCCTTCGAGCAACTGTTTGTTTCGCGTCCCGCGGTCGGTGACGCCCCTGCGCTGTCGGGAGTCGCGCTGGATCGCCGCACCTACCGGCTCCGCAAGCGCAGTCGCACCGAGCTCGGCGCATATTTCGTCTCGCTGTCGGCACGCACCCTCGGCTACAAGGGCATGGTCACGACGCTGCAGCTCGAGCCGTTCTACCCCGACCTGCAGGACGAGAGGTTCGCATCCGAGCTCGCCGTGGTTCACTCGCGGTACTCGACCAACACCTTCCCCTCGTGGCGACTGGCTCAGCCGCTGCGCATGCTCGCACACAACGGCGAGATCAACACCGTCAACGGCAACCGCAACTGGATGCGCGCACGCCAGTCACAGCTCGAGTCCGAGCTGATCGGCGACATCCGTCCGCTGCTTCCGATCTGCACCGACGGCGCCAGCGACTCGGCCTCCTTCGACGAGGTGCTCGAGTTGCTCACGCTGACCGGCAGAAGCCTGCCTCACGCCATCATGATGATGGTCCCCGAGGCCTACGAGAAGCAGGTCGGGCTCGACCCTGATCTGCGCGCGTTCTACGACTATCACGCGATCCAGATGGAGCCGTGGGACGGCCCCGCCGCCCTCATTTTCACGGATGGCACGCTCGTCGGCGCGACTCTGGACCGCAACGGCCTGCGTCCCGGACGATGGACCGAGACCACCGACGGCCTTGTCGTCATCGGCAGCGAGACCGGTGTGCTCGACTTCGAGCCCGAGCGCATCAAGCGACGCGGACGCCTGCGCCCTGGCCGCATGTTCCTCGTGGACACGGCGCAGCGCCGGATCATCGAGGATGACGAGATCAAGCGCGATCTGGCGACGATGCAGCCCTGGCAGGAGTGGCTGGACGCCGGTCGCGTTCGCCTGGCGGAACTGCCCGAGCGTGAGCACATCGTGCATCCGATCGCGTCGATCACCCGCCGTCAGCGCACCTTCGGTTACACGGAAGAAGAAGTCCGCATTCTGCTGACCCCCATGGGGCAGAAGGGCGCGGAGCCGCTCGGCGCTATGGGCAGTGACACCCCCGTCGCGGTCCTGAGCGACCGCCCGCGCCTGCTGTTCGACTACTTCACCCAGCAGTTCGCTCAGGTGACCAACCCGCCCCTGGACTCGATCCGAGAAGAGGTCGTCACCTCGCTCTCGCTCGGTATCGGCCCCGAGCGGAACCTCTTGGACTGGGGCCCGAGCCACACGCGCACCGTGACCCTGGACTTCCCGGTCATCGACAACGATGAACTCGCGAAGATCCAGCACATCGATACCGCAGTGCCCGGACGCTCCTCGGTAACCATCCGTGGCCTGTACCGCGTCGAGGCTGGCCACAAGGGGATGCAGAAGCGCATCGCGCAGATGTGCAGCGAAGTCGACCAGGCGATCGAGGACGGTGCCGAGTACATCGTGCTCAGCGACCGCGACTCCAACAAGGACCTCGCCCCGATTCCCTCGTTGCTGATGGTCGCCGCCATCCACCACCACCTGATCCGGCGCGAGACGCGAATGAAAGTAGGGCTGGTCGTCGAGGCTGGAGACGTCCGCGAAGTTCACCACGTCGCGACGTTGCTTGGTTACGGGGCGTCAGCAGTGAACCCTTACCTCGCCATGGAGACCGTCGAGTACCTCGTGCGCGCCGGGTACATCACCGGCGTTTCGCCCGAAAAGGCCGTCAAGAACCTCATCTACGCCCTCGGCAAGGGCGTTCTGAAGATCATGTCCAAGATGGGGATCTCGACAGTGTCGTCCTACGCGGGCGCCCAGGTGTTCGAGGCCGTCGGCCTGTCGCAGGAGTTCGTGGACGCGTACTTCACCGGCACCGAGACCAAGCTCGGCGGCGTCGGGCTCGACGTCATCGCCGCCGAGAACCGTGCCCGACACGCCTACGCGTACCCCGAGGACGAAGCAGAGCGCGCGCACGAGCGCCTCTGGACCGGTGGGGAGTATCAGTGGCGCCGAGACGGCTCGCCTCACCTGTTCAACCCTGAGACGGTCTTCCGCCTTCAGCACTCGACCCGCACGCGCCGGTACGACGTGTTCCGCGAGTACACCAAGCTCGTAGATGACCAGGCGAGCGAACTGAAGACCCTCCGCGGACTCTTCCGTCTGCGCACCGGTGTGCGCCGTCCCGTGCCGATCGACGAAGTCGAGCCGGTGTCGGCGATCGTGAAGCGGTTCTCAACCGGCGCGATGAGCTACGGCTCCATCTCGAAGGAAGCGCACGAGACACTCGCTATCGCGATGAACCGGATCGGCGGCAAGTCCAACACCGGTGAGGGCGGCGAGGATGTCGACCGTCTCCTCGACCCCGAACGCCGCAGCGCCATCAAGCAGGTGGCATCGGGGCGCTTCGGTGTCACGAGCCTGTATCTGACGGAAGCCGACGACATCCAGATCAAGCTGGCACAGGGGGCGAAGCCGGGCGAGGGTGGGCAGCTGCCCCCGACCAAGGTCTACCCGTGGGTGGCGCGCACCCGGCATGCCACCGCCGGTGTCGGCCTCATCTCGCCGCCGCCGCACCATGACATCTATTCGATCGAGGACCTCAAGCAGCTGATCTTCGATCTCAAGCGTGCCAACCCGCAGGCCCGCGTGCACGTCAAGCTGGTGAGCCAGTCGGGCATCGGTGCGGTAGCAGCGGGTACGGCAAAAGCGCTGGCCGACGTCATCCTGGTATCCGGACACGACGGCGGCACCGGTGCCAGCCCGTTGAACTCGCTCAAGCACGCAGGCACGCCGTGGGAGCTGGGCCTCGCCGAAACGCAGCAGACCCTGATGCTCAACGGCATGCGCGATCGTGTGGTCGTGCAGGTCGACGGCCAGATCAAGACAGGACGAGACGTGATCATCGGCGCACTGCTCGGCGCCGAGGAGTTCGGATTCGCCACCGCTCCGCTGGTCGTTTCCGGATGCATCATGATGCGTGTCTGTCATCTCGACACCTGTCCGGTCGGTGTCGCCACGCAGAACCCCGTCCTGCGGTCGCGGTTCACCGGCAAGCCGGAGTTCGTCGAGACCTTCATGGAGTTCATCGCTCAGGAGGTGCGCGAGTACCTGGCAGAGCTCGGGTTCCGCTCGCTCGACGAGGCGATCGGTCATCACGAACTGCTTGACACCAACCGTGCGATCGCGCACTGGAAGGCAAGCGGAATGGACCTGACACCCGTGCTGGAGGGTCCCGCGTTCTCCGACGACGAGCCGCGCCGCAACCTGCGTCCGCAGGATCATGAGCTCGACGAGCACTTCGACGTCCCGATCATCGAGCGGGCGCAGGATGTGATCGCGCACGGCGGCCAGATCACGATCGACCTGCCCGTGCGCAATACGGCCCGCGCGGTCGGTACGTTGCTCGGCCACCACGTGACGAAAGCTCAGGGCCAGAACGGTCTGCCTGCAGGTTCCATCACGATCAACCTCACCGGTTCGGCAGGGCAGTCCTTCGGTGCGTTCATGCCCGCAGGGATCACGCTGCGGTTGACGGGAGACTCGAACGACTACGTCGGCAAGGGGCTCTCCGGCGGTCAGATCGTCATCCGGCCTCCCGAGGATGCTGCCTTCGATGCGTCGCAGAACGTCATCGCCGGCAACGTGATCGGCTACGGCGCAACGCAGGGAACCCTGTTCCTGCGCGGCATCGTGGGCGAACGGTTCTTTGTCCGCAACTCGGGGGCGACCGCTGTCGTCGAAGGGGTCGGTGACCACGCGCTCGAGTACATGACCGGTGGTCTCGCCGTCATCCTGGGACCGACGGGCCGGAACCTCGGTGCCGGCATGTCGGGAGGAACCGCGTACATCTACCGGCTCGACGCCGACCTCGTCAACCGGGAGGCGCTGGCCACCGGTGAGCTCGAACTCGGACCGCTGGGTTCCGGGGATGCCGAGATGCTGCGCGATCTGCTCGCGCAGCACGTCGAACAGACCGAATCCGCGCTTGCCGCAGACTTCCTCGCGCGCTTCGACGAGGAGGTCGCCAACTTCGTCCGCGTCGTTCCTCGGGACTACGCCGCCGTGCTGCGTACACGGCAGGAGGCTGTCGACGAGGGCCTCGACCCCGACGGCGACGTTGTTTGGACCCGCATCCTGGAGGTGACCGGTGGCTGATCCCAAGGGCTTTTTGAAGGTGACCGAGCGGGAGCTGCCCGCACGCCGTCCGGTGCCTGTTCGCATCATGGACTGGAAAGAGGTCTACGAACCGGGCGACAGCGCTGTGCTGCGCCGGCAGGCGGGACGCTGCATGGACTGCGGCATCCCCTTCTGCCACCAGGGATGCCCGCTGGGAAACCTCATCCCCGAATGGAACGACCTCACGTGGCGTGGCGAGGGGCGTGCGGCGATCGACCGTCTGCACGCCACGAACAACTTCCCGGAGTTCACGGGTCGGCTCTGCCCCGCGCCGTGCGAGAGCGCGTGTGTGCTGGGGATCAACCAGCCGGCGGTGACGATCAAGCAGGTCGAGGTCTCGATCATCGATCAGGCCTTTGCGAGCGGGTGGGTCGAGCCCAAGCCGCCGGGCCGCCTGACGGGGAAGACCGTCGCAGTGGTCGGTTCAGGCCCAGCGGGCCTCGCCGCCGCGCAGCAGCTCACGCGGGCTGGTCACACCGTCGCTGTCTACGAGCGGGATGACCGTATCGGCGGCCTGCTGCGCTACGGCATCCCGGACTTCAAGATGGAAAAGCGCCACCTGGAGTCGCGTCTTCGTCAGATGCAGGATGAAGGAACCCGGTTCCGTGCCGGCGTGAACATCGGCACCGACATCACCTGGGATGCCCTGCGTGCCCGGTACGACGCTGTCGTCGTCGCAACCGGCGCAACAGTTCCGCGGGACCTTCCGATCCCAGGACGCGATCTCGCCGGCGTCCATTTCGCGATGGAGTACCTCGTCGAGTCGAACCACGCTGTCGCCGGGGATGCCGTAGCCAACCAGATCACGGCGGAGGGCAAGCACGTGATCGTGATCGGTGGCGGCGACACCGGTGCGGACTGCATTGGAACGGCACACCGCCAGGGCGCGCTGAGCGTCACGAACCTCGCGATCGGTCGCCGCCCTCCCGAGGCGCGCCCTGAAGCGCAGCCATGGCCGATGGCCCCCACCCTGTTCGAAGTGCAGTCAGCCCACGAGGAAGGCGGGGAGCGGATGTACCTCGCGTCCACCGTCGAGTTCCTCGGTAACGACGCAGGCGAGGTGCAGTACCTGCGGGTAGCTGAGACCGAGTTCGTGGACGGCCGACGCATCCCGAAGAGCGGCACCGAACGCGAGATCCCCGCAGATCTCGTGCTCATCGCCATGGGCTTCACCGGCCCCGAGCGACTTCTTCTGGAAGACCAGCTCGGCACCAGATTCACCGATCGCGGCAACGTTGCCCGTGAGGACGATTACCAGACGACGCATCCGGGGGTGTTCGTTGCCGGTGACGCCGGGCGCGGCCAGTCCCTCATCGTCTGGGCGATCGCCGAAGGACGCGCGGCCGCTGCAGCGGTGGACCGGTATCTGATGGGCGACACGGAGCTTCCGTCTCCTGTTAACCCGACGGATGTCGCCATCGGTATGGCGCACGCGTAGGCTGGGCCCGGCCCCTGCCTATACCCGCAGGCCTTCTGCCTGCATCACGCAAACAACGGAGCATACTCGGATGAGACGCGCGAAGATCGTCGCAACCTTGGGCCCGGCAACCTCGACATACGAGATGGTTCGCGCCATCATCGATGCCGGTGTTGACGTGGCCCGCTTCAACCTCTCCCACGGCGACTACTCGGTTCACGAGAACAATTTCGCCAATGTCCGCAAGGCTGCCGACGACGCACAGCGCGCCGTCGCGGTTCTCGTCGACCTGCAGGGACCAAAGATTCGCCTAGGCAAGTTCGAGAACGGACCCCACGACCTCGCGGTCGGCGACATCTTCAAGATCACGACCGAGGACATCCTCGGCACGAAAGAGATCGTCTCAACGACGTTCAAGGGTCTTCCTGCCGACGTGAAGCCGGGAGACTTCCTCCTCATCGACGACGGCAAGGTTCGCGTCAAGGTCGTCGAGACCGACGGCACGGTCGTCACGACCGAAGTCATCGTCGGCGGCCCGGTGTCCAACAACAAGGGCATCAACCTTCCCGGGGTCGCGGTCAACGTTCCCGCCCTCTCCGACAAAGACGAGGCTGACCTCCGCTGGGGTCTGCGCACCGGCGCCGACCTGATCGCCCTGTCGTTCGTCCGGGATGCCAAGGACGTCCAGCGTGTTCACGTGATCATGGCCGAGGAGGGCCGCCGGGTTCCGGTTATCGCCAAGATCGAGAAGCCGCAGGCCGTCGACAACCTCGAGGAGATCATCGACGCCTTCGACGGCATCATGGTCGCCCGTGGCGACCTCGGCGTGGAGCTTCCGCTGGAGGCCGTACCGATTGTGCAGAAGCGCGCAGTCGAGCTGTGCCGCGCGATGGCCAAGCCGGTCATCGTCGCCACGCAGATGCTCGAGTCGATGATCAACAACCCGGTTCCCACGCGCGCTGAAACGAGCGATGTCGCCAACGCGGTCCTCGATGGAGCCGACGCGGTGATGCTTTCGGGCGAGACCAGCGTGGGGGAGTACCCCGTGGTCGTCGTACAGACCATGGCTCGCATCATCGAGTCGACCGAAGAGCACGGCCTTGAGCGCATCGCACCTATCCACACCAAACCGCGCACCCAGGGTGGCATCATCACGCTCGCCGCCAACGAAGTTGCCGACTTCGTGGAGGCCAAGTTCCTGTGCGTGTTCACGGAGTCAGGCAACTCAGCCCGCCGCCTGTCGCGGCTGCGACCGAAGATCCCCATGCTAGCCTTCGCCCCAGACCCGGCGATCCGCCGTCGTATGGCGGTCACCTGGGGCATCCAGTCGACCCTCGTCGAACACGTGTCACACACCGACCGGATGTTCCTGCAGGTGGATGACTATCTGCTTGCGAACGACCTGGCCAAGGTCGGAGACAAGGTTGTCGTGATCTCGGGTTCGCCTCCCGGAATCGAAGGCACGACCAACGACATCCGCATTCACAATGTGGGGGATGCGGTGCACGGCAAAGCGCCCGCGTACCAGAACGCGGGCTGACACTCGCTTCGCACGACACGGTCGCGCTCGGCACTATGCTGAGCGCGACCGTTTCGCATTCGGAGGTAGCCGTGCTCGGCATCTGGGACATTTTCTAGTTCGCGCTCGTGATGTTCTACATCGCCGCCTACATCTACGTCGTGGCGCTGATCATCATCGATCTCTTCCGCGACCACACTCTGGCAGGCGGCTGGAAGGCGCTGTGGATCATCTTCCTGGTGCTCGTGCCGTTCCTGACGGCTCTGGTCTACGTGATCGCGCGAGGACGCGGGATGGCCGCTCGCGCGAGCATCCGTCGCGGGGTGGTTCCCGAGACCGACGAGTATCGTCCCGCCGCTGCCGCGAACCCGACTGCCGAGATCGAGCGCGCCAAAGCGCTCCTGGATGCCGGCACAATCTCGCAGGGCGAATTCGACGCGCTCAAGAGCAAGGCACTCGGGAACCAGTTCTTCGGCGCCTGAGCCGCGCCCATCGTGCGCTCTTCCCAAGCCGCACGATCGAGACATGAGAAGAGCCGCACCCCTGGCGGGTCGCGGCTCTTCTCACGTGCCGGTGGTGGGAGTCGAACCCACACGCCCTTTCGGGCAACCGATTTTGAGTCGGTCGCGTCTGCCATTCCGCCACACCGGCCTGGCACGTCCGCATTGACCATACCGTAGGATTC
Source organism: Microbacterium sp. UBA837 (assembly GCF_002296025.1). Taxonomy (NCBI): domain Bacteria; kingdom Bacillati; phylum Actinomycetota; class Actinomycetes; order Micrococcales; family Microbacteriaceae; genus Microbacterium; species Microbacterium sp. UBA837. The sequence continues at coordinate 5,306 of NZ_DBHD01000052.1, read as the reverse complement.
AAAGGTGACAGAGCAAGAGCAGGCCGCTACGTCCGCCGCCCGGACCCCCCGTCGTGTCGTCGTCGCCGAAGATGAGTCCCTCATCCGGCTCGACATCGTCGAAATCCTTCGCGACAACGGCTTCGATGTCGTCGGCGAAGCCGGCGACGGCGAGAGCGCGGTTCAGCTGGCCACGGAGCTACGCCCAGACCTTGTCATCATGGACGTCAAGATGCCACAGCTCGACGGCATCTCAGCCGCCGAGAAGCTCAACAAGAACAACATCGCACCCGTCGTTCTGCTCACCGCCTTCAGCCAGAAGGAACTCGTCGAGCGAGCCAGCGAAGCTGGTGCCCTCGCGTATGTCGTGAAGCCCTTCACCCCGAACGACCTCCTTCCCGCGATCGAAATCGCTCTTGCCCG